>NZ_JBYIQP010000139.1:0-7474 GCF_057707665.1 Actinacidiphila sp. bgisy167
GCCGCCGCGCTGTGCGTGGTGCCGCCGCAGGAGGGCGGGGGGCGCATCCGGCCGGAGCCCCCGGTCGCGGCGCTGGCCGCCCTCGTACGGCTGCGTTCCCAGGCGATGTCGGGGCCCGCCCTGACCGCGGCCGCACGGCTGATGGAGGGCAACGGCAAGGCGGCGGAGCCTGGTGCGCGGGCCGGGATCAGCACCCCGCGCCAGGGACTGTCCGAACTGCCCGAGGCGTGGCACGAGGCCGTCGCCGCGGCCCGTGCCGCACGCGCCCAGCCGCGGCTCGGACGCACGGCGGAGTGGGACGCCATCGGCCCGTACCGGATGCTGGCAGCGCTGCCGGCCGCCGGGGTGGACGCGGCGGTGCGCCCGCTGCTCGACCCCTCGCACGCCGACCTCGCACGCACCGCCGAGGTGTACCTCGACCGCGCGGGGCAGGCCGGGCGTGCCGCCGCGGAGCTGCGGATACACCGCCAGACGCTCTACTACCGGCTGTCCCGCGTCGAACGGCTGACCGGCCTCGATCTCGACGACGGGGAGGACCGACTGCTGCTCCACATGGCCCTCAAGACCGCCGGGCTCGAGGACTGAACGGACTGTTGCCGACCAAGGGGGGCACAAGTAACGTGACGCGGGGCCCGGGCCCAGTCGTCGACGTGACGCCGACCGCCCCGAGGCGGCGGGGTGGGCTCACCCTCCGGCCGAGGGACGAGCGGGGACGGTGACAACGGGGACGAGACCTTGACACCATGCGTGGACGCGCCGCACCGCGCGCCGCCACGCGGAACCGCCGACAAAGGAACAAGGGGATCGGAAGCCGGTGACTCATTCCACGGAGGCCCACGGACGCGAACGCCCAGCGCTGTGGAAGACGCCGCCGGCCGCCCAGGGCAGACGCCGCGCCGACCGCAGACTGCTCCTGGCGGGGCTGCTGCTGCTCGTGTCGCTGGCCGCGTTCACCGCGCTGTGCCTGTCCATGTCCGTGCCGATGGCGGACATGCGGGTCTACCGCGCCGAGGGCGCGGCCGCTGTCGACGGCACCGACCTGTACGGCTTCACCGTCACCGAATGGAAGCTTCCGGCGACCTATCCGCCCTTCGCCGCGCTGCTGTTCGTGCCGACGACATGGCTGCCCGTGCCGCTGCTCAAGCTGGTCTTCATGGGCGGCAACCTGCTGCTGCTGGGAGTGCTCGCGCACCTGTCCTGCCGGGCGACGGGGTGGCCGCGTGCGCGGGCCTCACGCTGGGTGGTGGTGGTCCTGGCGATGGCGCTCGGGGTGTGGCTGGAGCCGGTCTTCCAGACGATGCTCTACGGCCAGATCAATCTGCTGCTCGCCGTGCTGGTCCTGTGGGACCTGAGCAGGCCGGACGGCGCCCGGGGCAAGGGCGTCGCGATCGGCGTGGCGGCCGGCATCAAACTCACGCCCGCGATCTTCGCGGTCTACCTGCTGCTGACCGGCCGCCGCAAGGAGGCCGCGGTCGCCGCGGCCGGCTTCGCCGGCACCGCGCTGCTCGGTGCGCTCGCACTGCCCGGCGCGACGGTCGACTACTGGACCCGCTGCGTCTTCGACACCAGCCGCATCGGCAAGGTCTGGATCGTCGACAACCAGTCGCTGCAGGGCCTGGTCGCACGGGTCATGCACACCACCCACCCCGGCGCGGTATGGGCGGTCGCCACCCTCGTGGTGGCCTGCGCGGGGCTCGCGGTATCCGTGCGCATGGGGCGGCTGGGCCGGGAGGCCTGGGGCGTGGTGTGCTGCGCGGTGACAGCGCTGCTCATCACACCGATCAGCTGGTCGCACCACTGGGTGTGGTGTGTGCCGATGCTGATCCTGCTCGCCGCCGAGGCGCCGCGCTGGGCGCTGCGGGCGGCCGCGGTGGTCTTCCTGGCGCGCTCCCTGTGGATCGTGCCGAAGGCCGGCGACCTCGATCTGCACCTGGCGTGGTGGCTGCAGCCCCTCGCCTCTCCCTACCCCGTGCTCGGCCTGGTCTTCCTGGCGGCGGTGGCGCTGCGCTTCCGGCCGGGCTCCCCCGCGCTGACGGCGCTGACGGCGAAGGGGCGGCCGGCCCGGATCGCCCGGGTCGGCCGCCCCCAGCGGAGCGAACCGGTCGTCAGTCCTCGAGATTGACCGCGCGGGCCGAGGTCGCGCCGATCTCCTCGGCGATCTCGGCCAGCACCGGCGCCGGGATGGCGGTGTCGACGGTCAGCGCGACCAGTGCCTCGCCGCCGGCCTCGTCGCGGGCGACCTGCATCCCCGCGATGTTGATGCCGGCGTCGCCGAGGATGCGGCCGATGGTGCCGACGACACCGGGCCGGTCGGTGTAGCGCAGGAAGCCCATGTGGTCGGCGAAGACCAGGTCCACGTCGTCGTCGCCGACGGCGACGATCTTCTGGATGTGCTTGGGGCCCGCCAGCGTGCCCGAGACGGACACCTCGGTGCCGTCGGAGAGGGTGCCCCGCACGGTGACCAGGTTGCGGTGGTCGGGCGACTCGCTGCTGGTGGTGAGGCGGACCTCGACACCGCGCTCCTGAGCGAACAGCGGGGCGTTGACATAGCTGACGGTCTCGTCGACGACGTCCTCGAAGACGCCCTTGAGGGCGGAGAGCTCCAGCACCTTCACGTCGTGCTGGGTGATCTCGCCGCGCACCTCGACGTCGAGCCGGACCGCGACCTCGCCCGCGAGGGCGGTGAAGATCCGGCCGAGCTTCTCGGCCAGCGGCAGACCCGGGCGGACGTCCTCGGCGATGACCCCGCCCTGAACGTTGACCGCGTCCGGCACCAACTCGCCGGCGAGCGCCAGGCGCACCGAGCGGGCGACCGAGATGCCGGCCTTCTCCTGCGCCTCGTCGGTGGAGGCGCCCAGGTGCGGGGTGGCCACGACGTTGTCGAACTGGAAGAGCGGCGAGTCCGTGCACGGCTCCTTGCCGTACACGTCCAGGCCGGCGCCACCCACCCGGCCCTCCTTGAGGGCGGCGAACAGCGCCTCCTCGTCGACGATCCCGCCCCGGGCGGCATTGACGATGCGGACGTGCGGCTTGACCTTGCGCAGCGCCTCCTCGCCGATGAGGCCCACTGTCTCCGGGGTCTTGGGAAGGTGCACCGTGATGAAGTCGGAGACCTGCAGCAGTTCGTCGAGGCTGAGGATCTTCACCCCCATCTGTGCGGCGCGCGCGGGCTGGATGTAGGGGTCGTACGCGACGATCTTCATCCCGAAGGCCGACATGCGCTGGGCCACCAGGGCGCCGATGCGGCCGAGGCCGACCACGCCGAGCGTCTTCTCGGCGAGTTCGACGCCGGTGTACTTGTTGCGCTTCCACTCGCCCTGCTTCAGGGCCGCGTTCGCCGGGGCGATGTTGCGGGCGACGGCGATCAGCAGACCGCAGGCGAGCTCGGCGGCGGTGACGATGTTGGAGGTCGGCGCGTTGACGACCATCACGCCGGCCTTGGTGGCGGCGGAGACGTCCACATTGTCGAGTCCGACGCCCGCCCGGGCCACGACCTTGAGCTTGGCGGCGGCGGCGATGGCCTCGGCGTCCACCTTGGTGGCGCTGCGGATGAGGATGGCATCGACGTCGGTGATCGCGCTCAGGAGTTCGGCTCGGTCGGCGCCGTTGCAGTGGCGGATCTCGAAATCCGGTCCGAGGGCGTCGACGGTGGCGGGCGACAGCTCTTCAGCGATGAGTACGACGGGGTTGCTCACGTGAGTCCTCACTAGTCCCAGGTCAACGGCCGCGTCCCGACGGCCGAAGGCGGTGGAGGGGGATGGCATGCCGCGTGGAAGACGCACGACGCTGTGAGCCTGACGCGCTTGTTAATGGAGTGTATCGGCGGCGGGCCCGGACTCCTGCGACAACGTGGAAGGATCACCCGCACGAGGGTGTACGGGGTGGCCAAAGCGCACGGTCCCGGGGGCTCGGCGCCCCTGGGACCGTGCGCGAACGCGGTGCGGCGGAAGGCTTACGCCTCCTCGTCCACCCAGCTCATGAGCTTGCGCAGCTTCTTGCCGGTGGTCTCCAGCAGGTGGTTCTCGTCGGCCTTCTTGTACTCGTTGTACCTCGGCAGGCCGGCGTTGTACTCGGCGATCCAGTTGTTGGCGAAGGTGCCGTCCTGGATCTCCGCGAGGACCTTCTTCATCTCGGCCTTGGTGGCGTCGGTGATGATGCGCGGACCGGTCACGTAGTCGCCCCACTCGGCGGTCTCGGAGATGGACCAGCGCATCTTCTCCAGGCCGCCCTCGTACATCAGGTCGACGATGAGCTTCAGCTCGTGCAGGCACTCGAAGTACGCGATCTCCGGCTGGTAGCCGGCCTCGGTCAGGGTCTCGAAACCGGCCTTGACCAGTGCCGCGGTACCGCCGCAGAGCACTGCCTGCTCACCGAAGAGGTCGGTCTCGGTCTCCTCGGTGAAGGTCGTCTTGATGACGCCCGCACGCGTGCCGCCGATGGCCTTGGCGTAGGACAGGGCGAGCCCGAAGCCGCCCCCGGTCGCGTCCTGCTCGACGGCCGCGATGCACGGCACGCCGCGCCCCTCCTCGTACTGGCGGCGCACCAGGTGGCCCGGGCCCTTCGGGGCGACCATGCACACGTCGACGCCGGCCGGGGGCTTGATGAAGCCGTAGCGGATGTTCAGGCCGTGCCCGAAGAACAGCGCGTCGCCGTCCTTGAGGTTGTCCCGGATGGACTCCTCGTAGACCCGCGCCTGGATCGGGTCCGGGACCAGGATCATGATGACGTCGGCCTCGGCGGCGGCCTCGGCGGGGGTGACCACGCGCAGGCCCTGCTCCTCGGCCTTCGCCTTGGACTTGGAGCCCTCGTGCAGGCCGACGCGCACGTCCACGCCCGAGTCGCGCAGCGACAGCGCATGGGCGTGGCCCTGGCTCCCGTAGCCGATGACCGCGACCTTGCGGCCCTGGATGATGGACAGGTCGGCGTCGTCGTCGTAGAACAGCTCGGCCACTTCGGGTCTCTCCTTGGTGATCGGGGGTGCCCACACCGTACGGGCGCGGGCCGGAATCAAGTCTGGGGGTCTCGCTATGCGGTCCGGTCGAGGGCGCGCAGCGAGCGGTCGGTGATCGAGCGCGCGCCGCGGCCGATCGCGATGGTGCCGGACTGGACGAGCTCCTTGATGCCGAAGGGCTCCAGCATCTTCAGCATGGCCTCGAGCTTGTCGGCGCCGCCGGTGGCCTCGATGGTGACCGCCTCCGGCGAGACGTCCACGGTCTTGGCGCGGAACAGCTGGACGATCTCCACGATCTGCGAGCGGGACTCGTTGTCGGCGCGCACCTTCACCAGGACCAGCTCGCGCTGGACGGCCGCGGAGGGCTCCAGCTCGACGATCTTCAGGACGTTGACCAGCTTGTTCAGCTGCTTGGTGACCTGCTCCAGCGGGAGCTCCTCGATCACGTTCACCACGATGGTGATGCGGGAGATGTCGGGGTGCTCGGTGGTGCCGACGGCGAGGGAGTCGATGTTGAAGCCGCGGCGGGAGAACAGGGCGGTGATCCTGGCCAGGACGCCGGGCTTGTTCTCCACCAGGACGGAGAGCGTGTGCTTGGACATGTCGCGTCGTTCCTCTGCTTCTCTGTCGTCCTCAGTCGTCCGCGGCGTCGCCGAAGTCGGGGCGGACGTCGCGGGCGGCCATGATCTCGTCGTTGGAGGTGCCGGCGGCGACCATCGGCCACACCATGGCGTCCTCGTGGACGATGAAGTCGACGACGACCGGGCGGTCGTTGATGGCGTTGGCCTTCGCGATGACCTCGTCCAGCTCGTCCGGGGACTCGCAGCGCAGGCCGACGCAGCCCATGGCCTCGGACAGCTTCACGAAGTCAGGGACACGGGTGCCGGGGGGCGGGCTCTGGCTGACGCCCTGGTGCGAGCCGCGGCCCGCGTTGGTCTCGCCGGCGTGCAGGACGGTGTTGGAGTAGCGCTCGTTGTAGAAGAGCGACTGCCACTGCCGGACCATGCCGAGGGCGCCGTTGTTGATGATGGCGACCTTGATCGGGATGTCGTTCAGCGCGCAGGTGACCAGCTCCTGGTTGGTCATCTGGAAGCAGCCGTCGCCGTCGATCGCCCACACGGTCGCGCCGGGCCGCCCGGCCTTGGCGCCCATGGCGGCGGGAACGGCGTAGCCCATCGTCCCGGCGCCGCCGGAGTTGAACCAGGTGTTGGGCCGCTCGAAGGAGATGAACTGCGAGGCCCACATCTGGTGCTGGCCCACACCGGCCGCGAAGAGCGTCCCCTCCGGGGCGAGCTCGCCGATGCGCTGGATGACCTGCTGCGGGGACAGGCTGCCGTCGGCGGGCAGGTCGTAGCCGAGCGGGTAGGTCTCGCGCAGGCCGTCCAGCAGCTTCCACCAGTCGCCGTACTCGCCGCGGCGGCCCGCGTCGTGGTCGGCCTGGACGGCGACGATCAGGTCGGCGATGACCTCACGGGCGTCACCGACGATCGGCACGTCGGCGACGCGGTTCTTGGAGATCTCGGCCGGGTCGATGTCCGCGTGCACGATCTTGGCGTTCGGCGCGAAGGAGTCGAGCCTGCCGGTGACGCGGTCGTCGAAGCGGGCGCCGAGGGCGACGATCAGGTCGGCCTTCTGCAGGGACGCGACGGCGGAGACCGAGCCGTGCATGCCGGGCATGCCGACGTGCTGGGGGTGGCTGTCGGGGAAGGCGCCCAGCCCCATCAGGGTGGTGGTGACCGGGGCGCCGGTCAGCTCCGCGAGGATCCGGAGCTCGCCGGTGGCGCGGGCCTTGAGGACACCGCCGCCGACGTACAGCACGGGGCGCCTGGCCTCGCTGATCAGGCGGGCGGCCTCGCGGATCTGCTTGGCGTGCGGCTTGGTGACCGGGCGGTACCCGGGCAGGTCGGTGGCGGGCGGCCAGGAGAACGTGGTCTGCGCCTGGAGGGCGTCCTTGGCGATGTCGACCAGGACGGGGCCGGGGCGGCCGGTGGACGCGATGTGGAACGCCTCGGCGATGGTGCGCGGGATGTCGGCCGCGTCGGTGACGAGGAAGTTGTGCTTGGTGATCGGCATCGTGATGCCGCAGATGTCCGCCTCCTGGAAGGCGTCGGTGCCGATCGCCTTGGAGGCCACCTGGCCGGTGATCGCCACGATGGGGACGGAGTCCATGTGCGCGTCGGCGATGGGGGTGACCAGGTTGGTCGCGCCCGGGCCCGACGTCGCCATGCAGACGCCGACCTTGCCGGTGGCCTGCGCATAGCCGGTGGCGGCGTGCCCGGCGCCCTGCTCGTGCCGGACGAGGATGTGGCGCACCTTCGAGGAGTCCATGAGCGGGTCGTACGCGGGCAGGATCGCACCACCCGGAATGCCGAACACCGTGTCGGCGCCGACCGCCTCGAGAGAACGGATGAGGGACTGGGCGCCCGTGACGCGCTCGGCGGGGGTGGGCTGGGGCGCGGCGGGGGGGGGGGGGGGGGGGGGGGGGGGGGGGGGGGGGGGGGGGGGGGGGGGGGGGGGGGGGGG
>NZ_JBYIQP010000014.1:0-106216 GCF_057707665.1 Actinacidiphila sp. bgisy167
TCTAGCACGGCCGCGCGCACGGGGGAACACGGCGCGTCGCTTCCGGCCCGCGGAGACCGCCGGCCCCACCGGCCACCAGCGGCCCGCTCGGCCCGAGCGCCCCGGGCTCACCAGGGCCTCGGGGCCGGGGGTCAGGCGGCGCGCCCGGCGTCGCGGGCCAGGGCGGTGAGGCGGGAGATGGCCCGGAAGTACTTCTTGCGGTAGCCGCCTGCGAGCATCTCCTCGCTGAAGACGCGGTCGAAGGGCTCGCCGGAGGCCATGACGGGGACCTCCCGGTCGTAGAGCCGGTCGGCGAGGACGACCAGGCGCAGGGCGGTGGCCTGGTCCTCCACCGGGCGGACGCCGCGCAGGAAGACCGCCTCGACGCCGTCGCAGAGCGCCCCGTAGCGGCTGGGGTGGACCCGGGCGAGGTGGGCGAGGAGGGCGTCGAAGTCGTCCAGGGAGGCGCCTGGGGTGCGGCCCGCGGCGGCGGTCACCTCGTCGGCGGTGTACGGCTGCGTGGCCTTCGGCAGGCCCCGGTGGCGGTAGTCCTCACCGTCGATGCGCAGGGAGCGGAAGCGGGCGGACAGGCCCTGGATCTCGCGCATGAAGTCGGCGGCCGCGAAACGGCCCTCGCCGAGCTTGCCGGGCAGGGTGTTGGAGGTCGCGGCCAGTCTGACTCCGGCGTCGGCCAGCCTGCCCAGCAGGGTCGAGACGAGCACGGTGTCGCCGGGGTCGTCGAGTTCGAACTCGTCGATGCAGACCAGCCGGTGGCCGCTGAGCGCCTGAACGGCCTGCTGGAAACCGAGGGCGCCGACGAGGTTGGTCAGCTCCACGAAGGTGCCGAAGGCCTTCTGCTCGCGCGGCGCGGGCGCGGCGTGCCACAGCGAGGCGAGCAGATGGGTCTTGCCCACGCCGTAGCCGCCGTCGAGGTAGACGCCGCCGGGGCCGGCCGGGGCGGACGGCGCGGCCTGCCGCCGGAACCATCTCTTGCGGCCGCCGCCGTCGGCGGCGCCGAGCCCCTCCGCGAAGGCCCGCAGCGCCCCGACGGCCTCGGACTGGCTGGGCTGCTTCGGGTCCGGGAGGTAGTTGTCGAAGCGTACGGAGTCGAAGCGCGGCGGCGGCACCATCTCCGCCACCAGCCGGTCCGCGGGGACGTGCGGCTCGCGTCCGCTCAGCGACACGGGCGGCGTCCCGCCGGGTATCGGACTGGATTCTTGCGCGGCGGCGAAGGACGAGGACACAGCACTCCAGCCTAGTGCCTCACCCGGGCTTTCCCCGCCGAGGTGTGGCCGCCCCCACCGCGCGGGGCCGTGGAAGACTGCAGCCATGCGCCGCCTCTTCCCCGCACCCGCACCCGCCGAGACCCTCGACACGCCCGAGGCACTGGCCGACGCGTACGCGTACCCCGAGCCTGCCGGCGGGGCGCCCTGGCTGCGAGCGAACATGGTGTCGTCGCTGGACGGCGCGGCACGGCACGACGGCCGCTCCCAGCCGCTGTCCTCGGACGCCGACATGCGGGTCTTCGGAGTGCTGCGGGCCCTGGCCGACGTCGTGGTCGTCGGCGCGGAGACGGTGCGGCAGGAGGGCTACCGCCCGGCCCGCGCCCGGGAGGCCTTCGCCGGCCGCCGGGCCGCGGCGGGGCAGGGTCCGGCCGCCGCGATCGCCGTGGTGAGCGCCCGGCTCGACCTGGACTTCTCGCTGCCCCTGTTCACCGAGCCGCTGGTGCCGACGCTCCTGCTGACCGGCGAGGACGCCCCGGCCGACCGGGTGGCGGCGGCCGAGGCCGCGGGGGCGCGGGTCGTGCGGGCCGGCTCCGGCACGGGCGTGGAGCCGGCCCGCGTGGTGCGCGAGCTGACCGCACTCGGGCTGCGCCGGATGCTGACCGAGGGCGGGCCGCGGCTGCTCGCCCAGTTCGCCGCGGCCGGGGTGGTCGACGAGCTGTGTCTGACGCTCGCGCCGCTGTTGACCGCGGGGAACGCCATGCGCATCATGAACGGCCCCGGCATCCCCGACCCCGCCCGGTACCGCCCGCTGTCGGTCCTGGAGGAGGACGGCTTCCTGTTCACCCGCTACGTACGCGACTGACCGCCCCGAGGACCGACCGGGGCGCGCCCGCCTCACCCGGATGGCGCGGTGCCCGCGCCGCGCGGACGCCGCGTGCCGGGGTGCGGGAACAATGTCCCCACGTGCCCCGCGTCCTACGGGGCAGGATGGTTTCCGTGGCAGGCCCGACGGCCCGCGAGAGAGAAGGAAGCGTCCGTGTTCACGACCGTACTCATGATCGAGCAGCCCCTCGTACCCGCCGACGTGGAACTGGTCACCTCGCTCCACGGCGACGAGCCCGTCTCCTTCGTCGTCCTCATGCAGCCCCGAGGCGACCAGGACCGGCTGCTGCGGGCCATCGACGACGTCGCCCTGGGCGAACTGGACAAGGCCGTCCACGAGCCCGACCGCCCGGAGGGCGACGAGGCGCTGCTGCCGGCCGAGCGCGCGCTGAACCACAGCCTGGCCGCGCTGCGCGAGGCGGGCTGTGAGGCCGTCGGCGAGGTGGTCGAGCGGCACCCCATCGAGTTGCTCGCCTCGGTGGTCGAGCAGACCCACGCCGACGAGGTGATCGTGCTGACCGCCCCGCACCTGGTGGAGGAGTTCTTCCACCGCGACTGGACGTCCCGGGCCCGGCACAGGGTCGGCGTGCCGGTGCTGAAGCTGTTCGCGCACAACGCGGAGGACTGAGCGGACCGGGACGGCCGCGACTGGTGGAAGAATCGGGCACGGCCGACCACCGACCCCATGATCTGCAGGGAGCACCGCGCATGAGCCCCACCCTTCCCCCCGGCATGGACCGCCCGCACTTCATCGGGATCGGCGGGGCCGGGATGTCGGGGATCGCGAAGATCCTGACCCAGCGCGGCGCCGCCGTCGCGGGCAGCGACGCGAAGGACTCCGACACCGCGCGTGCGCTGCGCGAGCTGGGCGCGGCCGTCCACATCGGGCACCTCGCGGCCCACCTCGCGCCCGACGCGACCTGCGTCGTCGTCTCCAGCGCCATCCGCGACGACAACCCGGAGCTGGTGGCGGCCCGCGAGCGCGGCGTCCCGGTGGTGCACCGCTCGGACGCGCTGGCGGCGCTGATGCGGGGCTCACGTCCGATCGCGGTGGCGGGCACGCACGGCAAGACCACCACCACCTCCATGCTCGCGGTCAGCCTGGCGGCGCTGGGTCTGGACCCGTCGTACGCCATCGGCGGGGACCTGGACGCACCGGGCTCCAACGCCCACCACGGCACCGGCGAGATCTTCGTGGCGGAGGCGGACGAGAGCGACCGTAGCTTCCAGAAGTACGACCCCGAGGTCGCGATCGTGCTGAACGTGGAACTCGACCACCACGCGAACTACGCGTCGATGGAGGAGATCCACGAGTCCTTCGAGGTCTTCGTCGGCAAGATCGTCCCCGGCGGCACCCTGGTCGTCGGCGAGCACGCCGGAGCGCGCGAGCTGGCCGCCCGCGTGGCGGGCCGGGAGGGGCTGACCGTCGTGCGCGTCGGCGAGGACGAGGAGGCCGACGTGCGCATCCTGCGGGTCGCGCCGCACGGGATGGCCAGCGAGGTCACCGTCCGCCTCGGCGGCGAGGAGCACACCTTCACCGTCTCCGTGCCCGGCCGGCACTACGCCCACAACGCGGTCGCCGCCCTCGCCGCGGCCGTCGCGCTGGGCGTCCCGGCGAGCGGCCTGGCCAAGGCGCTCGGCACATACACCGGGGTGAAGCGCCGGCTGCAGACCAAGGGGACCGCCGGCGGCGTCCAGGTCATCGACTCCTACGCCCACCACCCCACCGAGATGACCGCCGACCTGCAGGCCCTGCGCGAGGCGGTGGGCGACCGGCGCATCATCGTGGTCTTCCAGCCGCACCTGTTCAGCCGCACGCAGGAGCTGGGCTCCGAGATGGGCCGGGCCCTCGCGCTGGCCGACGCCTCCGTGGTGCTGGACATCTACCCGGCCCGCGAGGACCCGATCCCCGGCATCACCAGCGACCTCATCATCGCGGCGGCCGGCGCCGCGGGCGCCGACGTCGCCGCGGAGCACGACAAGGACGCGATCCCCGAGGTCGTCGCCGGAATGGCCAAGCCAGGCGACCTTGTTCTCACCATGGGCGCGGGCGACGTGACCGATCTCGGTCCGCGCATTCTCGCGCGCCTGGAGAACTGAGGAGAGGGAGGACCATGGGGTACGAAGTCGACAAGTCCGAGGAGCAGTGGCGCCAGGAGCTGACGCCGCAGGAGTACGCCGTCCTGCGCCAGGCGGGCACGGAGCGTCCCTTCACGGGTGAGTACACCGACACCACGACCCGAGGTGTCTACGCGTGCCGTGCCTGTGGTGCCGAACTGTTCACCTCGGACACGAAGTTCGAGTCGCACTGCGGCTGGCCGTCCTTCTACGACCCGAAGGACAGCAAGGCCGTCGAACTGATCGAGGACCGCTCGATGGGCATGGTCCGCACCGAGGTCCGCTGCTCGCGGTGCGGTTCCCATCTGGGCCACGTCTTCGAGGGCGAGGGGTACGACACCCCGACCGACCAGCGCTACTGCATCAACTCGATCTCGCTGCGGCTGGCTCCCGTGGCGGACTGATCACGAAATCCGACGGATACGCCCCTCGCGTGGGCTCGCGCGCCGCGCGGGGCGCGTCCGTCGACTCCCCGCCCGCCGGGTGGCAACGTGGCCGGGCATGGAACACCACGTACGGGCCAGGTTGCTGCTGGCCAGCGCCACCATGCTCTTCGTCGAACTGGCGCTGATCCGGTGGGCGGGCGCGAACGTCGTCCATCTGAGCTACTTCTCCAACTTCATCCTGCTCGGCTCGTTCCTGGGGATCGGGTTGGGCTTCCTGATCCCCAAGGACCGCGGCCGGTGGCTCAAGCGGTGGGCGCCGCTGCCGCTCGCCGTGCTCGTGGTGCTGGTGCGGGAGTTCCCCGTCCAGGTGCGGCAGAGCAGCGGCGACATCATCTACTTCACGGCGGTGAAGACCACCGGGCTGCCGCAGTGGGTGACGCTGCCGGTGATCTTCCTGCTGGTGGCGGTCGCCATGACGGCGATCGGCAAGATCACCGCTGATCTGTTCCGGCAACTGCCCTCGCTGGAGGCGTACCGCTGGGACCTGCTCGGTTCGCTGACCGGTTCGGCGGCCTTCGCCGGGCTGTCGTGGCTGCGCGCGCCGTCCGTGGCGTGGGGGCTGATCGCCGCGGCGGCGCTGCTGGTCCTCGGCGGCCGACGGAACACGACGCGCTACGCGCTGCCGCTGGCGGCCATGGTCACGGCGCTGCTCTTCGAGTCGCTGGCGCCAGGGGTCTCCTGGTCCCCGTACTACAAGATCGAGCTGACCCGGCCCGAACCGGGTACCAGCTCGCGGACGTACAAGATCGCCGCCAACGGGGTCCCGCACCAGAGCATCGCGCCGCTGAGCGTGCTCCAGAAGCCCGGTTCGCCGTACGAGCAGGCCTACCGGGAGACCCCGGACAACCCGCACGGCAAGGTGCTGGTCATCGGCGCGGGCAACGGCAACGACGTCGCCGTCGCGCTGGCCAACGGGGCGCAGTACGTGGACGCCGTCGAGATCGACCCGAGGCTGCAGGAGATCGGGGCGAAACTGCACCCCGCGCGGCCGTACGACGATCCGCGGGTGCACGTCCACATCAACGACGGCCGGGCCTTCCTGGAGCGGACGAACGCGAAGTACGACCTGATCGTGCTCGCGCTGCCGGACTCGCTGACGCTGGTGTCGGGGGCGAGCAACCTGCGACTGGAGAGCTACCTGTTCACCAAGCAGGCCTTCGAGTCGGCCCGCGACCACCTCGCGCCCGGCGGCGCGTTCGCCATGTACAACTACTACCGGCAGCAATGGCTGATCGACCGCTTCGCCGGAAGCCTGGACCAGGTCTTCGGGCACGCGCCGTGCATGACGGAGTACAGCAAGCGCGCCGCGGTGCTCGTGGCGGGGCTGACGCCGGCGGACCAGAGCTGCGGGACGGTCTGGCGGGCGAGCGGGGCGGTGCCTCCGCCGGCCGACGACGACCACCCCTTCCCGTATCTCCTGAACCGCACCGTGCCGAGCCTCTACCTCGGCGCGCTCGGCCTGATCCTGCTGGTCACCGTGATCTCGGTGCGGCTGACCGGGGTACGGCTGCGCGGGACGCTGCGCTACGCCGACATGTTCCTGCTGGGCGCGGCCTTCATGCTGCTGGAGACGAAGAACGTCATCGGCTTCGCGCTGTACTTCGGCACCACCTGGCTGGTGAACGCGCTGGTCTTCATCGGGGTGCTGCTGGCGGTGCTGGCCGCCGTGGAGGTACGGCGCCGCATGCGCCGGGTCAACCAGACGGCGCTGCAGATCCTGCTCTTCGTCACCCTCGCCGTCGGCTGGCTCGTCCCCGCGCAGGCCGTGCTGTCACTGCCCTTCGCGGCACGGCTGGCGGCGGCCGTCGCACTCGCCTTCGCACCGATCTTCTGCGCCAACCTGATCTTCTCCGACCGCCTCGCCCAGGCGCCCGACCCGACCTCCGCCTTCGGCGCCAACCTCCTGGGCGCCCTGACCGGCGGCACCCTGGAGTACCTGGCGCTGCTCACCGGCTACCGGGCGCTGCTGGTCCTGGTGGCCGTGCTGTACGCAGGGGCCTGCGTGGTGATGCGCCTGACGGGCGGCGGGGGCCCCGGGGACGGAGCGGACGGCGCCGACGGCGCGGGGAAGACCGGACAGGACGCGGCGGCGAGCGGAAAACGGCTGGTGCGCGAGCGTCCCGCCACCGCACCATGACGGATGGCGGGGCGCTGCTCATCAGGCACTCCCTCGGCAGCCGCCGCGCCGGCTTCGCCACCGTGCGCGGCGAGGAGACCGGCTCGGCGTCCACGCAGCCACCCGCCGCGGCCCGGACCCCGAGCGGGCCGCGGCGGGTGCGGGCGGGGCGGTGACCCTGTGGGCGGCCTGCCGCGCGGGTCTCGGCATGAATCCGGCCGACCCGAAGGCGGCGGTGTTCGCGATGTCGTTCCTGCGGTAGTTCGTGCCCCCGGCGCGGCCGCGCTGCCCGCGATGGCGGGGCTCGCCGCGCCGTGGGCGGTCTTCGAGGTCGGCTACTACGGCGGCTGTGTCCGGTTCGTCGACCGTCGGAGAGCCGTGTTCGACCGTGTCGCGGCGCGGCGCCGCCCGGAGGCGGTCTCGGGCGGGGCTTGTGGCACTTCGCCTGCGGAGGTCGACACCGCGCAGCGCCCGCCGCCCGCGCCCCCGTACCGGCGGCCGACCTCCTCCAGGCGCACGTCAGTTGGACGGCTGGTGGGGCCTGGACTCGCTCGGCCGGACGATGACGAAGCCCTCCCCCTGCAGCATCAGCTGCACGGCCTCGCCCGACCCGCCGCGCAGCATCGAGCCGAAGCTCTGCGAGCGGTGCAGCGAGGTCTGCAGCTGAGCGCTCCAGCCCACGACGGCGTCGGTGTCGACGTACACCGGGGCCTGCGGGGTGACCGGGATGACGATCGGGTTGCCCTCGCACATGACGCCGAGGCGGCCGTGCCCGGTGAAGACGCTGTTGAACAGGCCGCCGCCGGCCATGCCCGCGCCCTTCACGACCCTTATGTCGTAGGAGAGGGTCGAGTCGAAGACCAGCACGTTGCGGCCGTTGATGGTGAGGCTGTCGCCGGGGTCGATGTCGATGACGAAGCAGTTGGCGGCCTCGTGCGCGAACCAGGCCTCGCCCTGGCCGCGGACCGCCATCAGGGGCAGGCCTTCACCGGTGAAGGCCCGCTTGAGGAACGTGCCGACGCCCTGGCCCTTCACCTCGAACTGCAGGTTGCCGCGGAAGGCGATCATCGAGCCCTGGCGGGCCAGGCACTCGCCGTTGACCGCGTACTTGATCGACTTGGCATTCTGAAGGGTCATGCCGGGCGAGGTGGCCGGCTGCGCCGTGTTCTCGGTCGCGAAGAGGTCGCTGCGCATCCCGGCATCCTGGCCCGGAAGGATCGGCTCCGACAAGCCCTCCGGGCGGCGGGTGGCAGACTGTCGAGGTGACAACCGATCCTCGCGACGCCGCACCCCAGTTCGTCCTGCCCCTGGTCGTCCGCATCGAGCGGGCCGCCCCGCCGGCGCGCACCGACGCGTTGGAGACGGCCGCACGGGCCGTGCTCCTGCTGCGCTCCGACGAGCGCGTCACCGCCGTCGGCGGGGAGTGGGCCGAGGCGGTACGGGGTTGGGAGGACGCCCGCATCCGCAAGGTCGTGCGGCGGGCGCGCGGCGCCGAGTGGCGGCGGGCCGAGGCGCTGCCCGGCATCACCGTCACCGGCAAGTCCGCCGAGGTCCGGGTCTTCCCGCCGGTGCCGCTGGACGGCTGGCCCAAGGATCTGGCGCGCCTGCAGGTGTCCGGCACGGAGCTGGAGGACCCGGAGGCCCCCGCCGCGGCGGACCGCGGGACGCCGGTGCTCTGGCTCAACCCCGGGGTGGCGATGTCGGCCGGCAAGGCCATGGCCCAGGCCGGGCACGGAGCCCAGCTCGCCTGGCTCGCGCTGTCCCCCGCCGAGCGCGGGCACTGGCGTGACGCGGGCTTCCCGCTGGCGGTGCGCACGGCGTCGCCGGCCGAGTGGGAGGCGCTCACCGCGTCCGGGCTGCCCGTGGTGCGGGACGCCGGGTTCACCGAGATCGCACCTGGCTCGTCCACCGTCGTCGCGGACCACCCCGCGCTGCGCCGCTGAGCACCACCGGGCCCCGACGCGGCGCACCGGCGGTGCGCACCGCGTCGCCGGCCGACCGGGAGGCGCTCACCGCGTCCGGGCTGCCCAAGCTCAGATCGAGCTCTGAAAGGTGCTTCTCGGCGGTTGAGCGGCTCCGCGCCGGGCGAGAACCCCGGCAGGAGGAAGGGGGCCCCATGGAGCACGCGCGTCTGGGGACGGGCATCGGCTGGCGGCCGGAGATCGCGGCGGCGGTCGAGGCGCTCGCGGAGGCCGGTCGCGTCGACTGGGTCGAGGCGGTCGCCGAGAACGTGTGCCCCGGCCACCTCCCGGACTCCCTGCTGCGGCTGCGCGAGCGGGGTGTCACGGTCGTCCCGCACGGTGTCTCGCTCGGCCTCGGGGGCGCCGAGCGGCCCGGCCCGGACCGGCTGGCCGCGCTCGCGCGGCGCGCGGAGGCCCTGGGCGCTCCGCTGGTCACCGAGCACATCGCCTTCGTGCGCGGCGGCGGGGAGCTCACCGGCTCGGCGCGCCTGGAGGCGGGACACCTGCTGCCCGTGCCGCGGACCCGGGACGCGCTGGACGTGCTGTGCGAGAACGTGCGCATCGCGCAGGAGGCGCTGCCGGTGCCGCTGGCGCTGGAGAACATCGCGGCGCTGCTGGCCTGGCCGGACGAGGAGATGAGCGAGGGCGCCTTCCTCGCCGAACTCGTCGAGCGGACCGGGGTGCGTCTGCTCGTCGACGTCGCCAATCTGCACACCAACCACGTCAACCGCGGCGAGGATCCCCTCGCGGCGCTCGACGCGCTGCCGGTGCACGCCATCGCCTACGTCCACGTGGCGGGCGGCGTCGAGAAGGACGGTGTGTGGCACGACAGCCACGCGCACCCCGTCCCCGGGGCCGTGCTGGACGTGCTGGCGGCGCTGTACGAGCGGGCCTGCCCGCCCGGTGTGCTGCTGGAGCGCGACGACGACTTCCCCGCGGGCGCGGAGTTGGACGCCGAACTGAGCGCGATACGCCGCGTGGTGGACGCCGGAACGGGCGGGCGCGCGGGCGGGCTCACGGACGAAACGCCGGCCGTGTCCGGGGAGCCCGGGGGACCCCGGGGCCCTGCGGCGTCCGAAGCGGCCCGCCAGCGCCTCGCGCTGGAGCAGACCGCGCTGCTGTCCGCACTCGTGGCCGGGACACCGGTGCCGGAGGGCTTCGACCGGGTCCGGATCGGCGTGCAGCGCCGCGCGCTGGCCGCGAAGCGCGCCGGCATCGTGGCCAAGGCGGCTCCGGAGCTGCCGGAGATCCTGGGGGCCGCGTACCGGCCGGCGTTCCTGCGCTACGCCGCGGTACAGCCGCTCACCGGCGGCTACCGCCGCGATGCCCTGGACTTCGCCGCGTACGTCCTCGACGGCCGGGGCGGTGCCCATGACCCCGTGGCCGCCCGGCGGCTGGCCGCGTGGTGGCGGGAGCGGTCGGGTCCGGCGCCGCTCCCCGCCTGGCGCTCCTGGCTGGGCGGACGGGTCCTCCCGGCGCCACGACAGCCCGCACCCGCATTGATCCGCATCCGGGAAACGCTCCGTTCGAAGCGGCTGTGAACCTCTCCCCTGCACCTCCCTGCCCGCGGCGGCGGTCGCGGTGGCCGCCCCGGGGGGAGATAGGGGAGCACGGCGTGCCCAGGCCACCAACTCGTGGGTCCTGCCCCGGAGTCAGGTCGTCAGCTGCGTCACGACCCGCCGCGCCTGCAGCTGGCGCGCTGCTGCGGCCGGGGCCGCCTCCCGTACACGGGTGTGCGGGAGGCGGTCACCACGGCGGTGCGACACGGCAGCCGCGACGGGGGCGCGACCCCCGTCCGCTCAGGCCAGACCCGCCACCAGATCCGCCACGGACTTGCGGCGGCCGGTGAAGAACGGCACCTCCTCGCGGACGTGCATACGCGCCTCGGAACCCCGCAGATGGCGCATCAGGTCCACGATGCGGTGCAGCTCGTCGGCCTCGAACGCCAGGATCCACTCGTAGTCGCCCAGCGAGAACGACGCCACGGTGTTCGCCCGCACGTCCGGGTAGTCGCGCGCCATCTTGCCGTGGTCGGCCAGCATGCGGCGGCGGTCCTCGTCGGGGAGGAGGTACCAGTCGTAGGACCGGACGAAGGGGTAGACCGAGACGTAGTCGCGGGGCCTCTCGTCGGCGAGGAAGGCGGGGATGTGGCTCTTGTTGAACTCCGCCGGGCGGTGCAGGGCCATGTTCGACCACACGGGCTCCAGCCGGCGCCCCAGCTCGGTGCGGCGGAAACGGTTGTAGGCGTCCTGGAGGGCGTCGGAGGTCTCCGAGTGCCACCAGATCATCACGTCCGCGTCGGCGCGCAGCCCCGACAGGTCGTACGTGCCGCGGATCGTGACGTCCTTCTCGGCGAGCTGTGCGAAGAGCTCCTCCACCTCCTGCGCGTACCGGGTGCGGTCGTCGGGGAGGACCTCGCGCAGCCGGAACACCGACCAGAGGGTGTAGCGGACGACCTCGTTGAGGTCCTTGGCCCTCTTGCCGACGTTGGGGGCCTTGGCGGGGACGGCGGAAGCAGTGGAGTCGGTCATGGGGCTATTGTCCCGCGTCCGGTTCCACGGCCTGCCGCAGGGTGCCCAGGACCTGCGCCGCCGCGCCGCGCGCGCTCGCGACACAGGCGGGGATGCCCACGCCCTCGGTGAAGGCGCCGCACATCTCCAGGCCGGGCAGTTTCGCGACGTGCTCGCGCAGCCGGGCGACCCGGGCCAGGTGGCCGACCGGGTACTGCGGCAGACCGCCCTCCCAGCGGGTGACCCGGGCCGCGACGGGGGCCGCCGTGAGCCCGACGGCCTCGCCCAGGTCCTCGCGGGACAGGCGGACGAGGTCGGTGTCGTCCCAGGCGAGGTCGGCCTCCTGGCCGTGCCGGCCGATCGAGGTGCGCAGGACGTAGACGTCGGAGTCGGAACCGCCGCTCCAACGCCACTTCTGGCTGGAGAACGTGGACGCCTTGATGGTGCGCCCGTCCACCGGGGGGACGAGGAAACCGCTGCCGGGCAGCGTGTGGGCGACGTCACGGCGCCGGAAGGCCATGGTGACCAGGGCGACGCCGGCGTACTCCACGGCCGACAGCTCCGCGGCGGCCCCCGGTGACTCGGCGGCCAGCAGCTTGGCCGCCACCGGGGCGGGCACGGCGAGCACGACCGCGTCCGCGGCCAGCGTCTCGCGGGCGCCGTCGTGGTCGAAGGCGACCTGCCAGCCGTCCGGGGTACGGCGCAGCGTCCGGACCGGGGCGCCGGTCTCGATGCGGGCCCCGGCGGCGCGGCAGGCCTCGGCGACGGCGAGCGGGAGACGCCCGACGCCGCCGCGGATGCCGGCGAAGACCGGGCCGTCCTGCCGCGCGGCGGCGGCCTTGCGCACGCTCTCACGGACTGCCTCGATCAGGGAACGCCCGCCGCGGGCGGCCTCGTAGAGCTGGGGAATGGCGGCGCGCAGCGAGATCTCGTAGGCGTTGCCCGCGTACACCCCGCCGAGCAGCGGGTCGACGAGCCGGTCGACGACCTCGTGGCCCAGCCGGGAGGCGACGAAGGTGCCCACCGCCACGTCGTCGCCCACCTTGGTGCGCGGCATGAGGTGGTCGAGCGGCAGCCGCGCGAGGCCGGCCGGCGACAGCACACCGGAGGCGGCGAGCGAGCCGAGGTCGCCGGGCACGCCCATGACGCCGCCCTTGGGCATGGGGCGCAGCCGGCCGCGCGTCCACAGGCCGGCGCTCGTCGTGGCGGGCGACTCCAGGTCGTCGCCGAGGCCGACCGCGCGGGCCAGGTCGACGGCCTCGGGGCGGCGGGCCAGGATCGACTCGGCGCCCAGGTCGACCGGGACGCCCGCGATCTCGTCCGCGTACAGCTTCCCGCCCAGGCGCCCGGACGACTCCAGCACGGTCACCCGTGCCGCCCCGCCCTCCAGCAGGAAACGCGCCGCGGCGAGTCCCGAGACCCCGCCGCCCACGACCACCACGTGCCCGGTCCGGGGCTGCGAATTGCTCATGCCTCCACTGTCTCAGACGCCGGAACCAGCCCTGGCCTTGACATCCTCCCCCGCCTCCACCCGCGGCGACGAGTAGCTGCGGCGGCGGCAAGGGGGACCGACTGGTCTTCGAGCGCTCCTGCAGCAGGCACGGTGCCGGGCGCGGCGTCGGCGGCGGCGCCTGCGGAGGGCGACATCCGCTGACCCCGCCGGGGTACTGCCCTGGATGCTGCTGCCAGGCCCCACTTCTCCTGGCCCTGACCGCCGACCAGCGTGAACCGGCAACGCGCGTGCGGAGTTCGTGTCCCTGTCGCATACGGCTCCGCACGCGGTGCAGGTGCGGACGGGGGATCCTCCGAGAGGTGATCGTGACCTTTTCGGGACCCCGGAGCTGAAACCAGCCCCGCGCCTCCCCCGTCGAACCGGCGACAGCCACAACGGACTTCGGGGGGATGCCCTGTGAGCACACCGACCACCGCCCGTCGCAGACCGCTCGCCGCCGCCCTGGGCGCGCTCGCCCTCGCAGCCGCCCTCACCCTGACCGGCTGCGGCGCGGGCGACAGCGCCGACAGCGCGGCGGAGAGCAAGGCCGGAGCCGCCGCTCCCGGCGCGGCCGAGCGGGCCGACGCGCAGACGGCGGAGGATGGCGCGCGGGCGCCTGAGGGCGACGCGCAGAACGCCACCGGCAAGAACCCCGGCGCCGGAGCCGGCGCGGGGACGGCGAGGAACCCGACCCTCGCGCCCTCGTACATCGTGCGCACGGCGACGCTGACGGTCGAGGCCAGGAACGTCCCCGGCGCCGCGGCCAAGGCGCGCACCCTCGTGGAGGGCACGGGCGGCTACGTCGGCAACGAGAGCACCAGCCTGGACGACGACGGCCGCGAGTACTCCACCCTTACCTTCCGTGTTCCGCCCGACGGCTACGACCGCGTGCTGCGGGACCTCTCCGAGCTGGGCACACTGCGCAACCGCAAGGTGGCCGCCGAGGACGTCACCGGCCAGGTCGTGGACGTCGAGAGCCGGCTCAAGACGCAGCGGGCGAGCGTGGCGCGGGTGCGGGAGCTGATGAACCGGGCGACCAAGTTGAGCGACATCGTCGCCCTGGAGAGCGAACTCAGCTCCCGGCAGGCCGACCTGGAGGCGCTCGAGGCCCAGCAGGCGTCGCTCAAGGCCCGTACCGGGATGGCGACGATCACGCTGGAGGTGCAGGAGCCGGCCGTCACGAAGGCGCCGGAGAAGGACGACGGCTTCTGGTCCTCGGTCGGTGACGCCCTCGGCAGCGGCTGGCACGCCTTCTACGTGACGCTGCGGGCGATTCTCGTCGTGCTCGCCATGGTGGCGCCGTTCGCCGCGCTGACCGTCCTCGGGTACCTGGGCTACGGCCTGCTGCGCCGTGTGCTGCCCACGCGGCGCACCGCCGCCGCACCCCTGGAGCCGGTGTCCGTGCCCGCGCCGGCGGGCGCCGGCGACGGCACCGGCGAGGCTCCGCCTCGGGCGTAGCGGCGTACACGGTGGCCCCGCGCCGGCCGGCGCGGGGCCACCGGCGTCAGCGGGCCGTCTCGGTGTGGACGAAGTCCGCGAGGCGGGTCAGGGCGTCGGGGTCCGTGGTGGGCAGGACGCCGTGGCCCAGGTTGAAGATGTGGCCGGGAGCGGCCTCCGCCGAGGCGAGGACCTCGCGGGTCTTCCTCTCGACCGCCTCACGCGGGGCGAAGAGGACCGCGGGGTCCAGGTTGCCCTGGAGCGCCTTGCCGGGACCCACCCTGCGGGCGGCCTCGTCCAGCGGGACCCGCCAGTCGACGCCGACGACGTCCGCGCCGGCCTCGCCCATGAGCCCCAGCAGCTCGCCGGTGCCGACGCCGAAGTGGATGCGGGGCACACCGTGGTCCTCGACGGCGCGGAAGACCTTGGCCGAGGCGGGCATGACGTAGCGCCGGTAGTCCTCGGGGGCGAGCGCGCCGACCCAGGAGTCGAAGAGCTGCACCGCGCTGGCGCCGGCCTCGATCTGCACCTTCAGGAAGGCCGAGGTGATGTCGGCGAGGCGGTCCAGGAGCTCCGCCCACAACTCGGGCTCGCCGTACATCAGGGCCTTGGTGCGCTCGTGGTTGCGCGACGGGCCGCCCTCGACGAGGTAGCTCGCCAGGGTGAAGGGCGCGCCCGCGAAGCCGATCAGCGGGGTCGTGCCGAGTTCACCCGTGAGCATGCCGACCGCCTCGGTGACATAGGCGACGTCGTCCGGCTCGAGGGGCCGCAGCCGCCGCAGATCCTCACGGGTGCGGATGGGCTGCCCGACGACGGGGCCGACGCCCGGCTTGATGTCGAGGTCGAGTCCGATGGCCTTGAGCGGCACCACGATGTCGCTGTAGTAGATCGCCGCGTCGACCTTGTGCCGACGCACGGGCTGCAGCGTGATCTCGGTGACGAGCTCGGGCCGCATGCACGACTCGAGCATGGGGATCCCCTCGCGGACCTTGAGGTACTCGGGGAGGGAACGCCCGGCCTGGCGCATGAACCACACGGGGGTGTGCGGCACGGGCATGCGCCGGCACGCCAGGATGAAGGGGGAAGCAGCGGTCTGCTGGTGCGCACTCACCCCCGAATCTTCGCATGCGCCAAGTGGGCGACCCGCCCGACCGGGTGTCCTCCCTCACCGCAAGCATCCTTCGGCCTACGCTTCCGGGCATGGCAGCGGCTCATGGGCACCTCTCGGACGGGGACGACGCCCCCCTCCCGTTCCAGCACGCGGTAGACGCACTGCTGCGCGCCCGGGTACGGCACGAGGTGGAGCTCGATCCGGTTCCCCCGCCCAAGCGCCTGGCACCGCACGCGTACGCCCTGGAGGCAGCGGTCGTCGTCGACGAGGAGGACCTCGGCGACGGGCGCCTGGTGCTGCTCTACGACCCCGACGGGCAGGAGGGCTGGCACGGTGCGTTCCGTCTGGTCACCCTCGCCCAGGCGGAACTGGAGCCGGAGATCGCGGCGGACCCGCTGCTGCCCGAGGTGAGCTGGTCATGGCTGACCGGCGCCCTGGAGGGCCGCGGCGCGGCCTTCACCGAGGCGGGCGGCACGGTCTCGCGCAGTTCCTCGCACCACTTCGGCGCGCTGGCCGGCCGGGAGGACTCCACCCGCATCGAGATCCGCGCCTCGTGGACGCCGCTCGCGGTGAACGGCGGGGTGCCCGACATGGCCGCCCACATCGCGGCCTGGTGCGACCTGATCTGCACCTGCGCGGGCCTGCCGCCCGCGCCCTCCGAGCCCTCCTGCCCCCCGGCAGGCGGCCCCTCGGTGGTGCCGCTGCCGAAGCGGCGCGGTCCGCAGCAGCCGCGCTGAGGACGGCCGCAGCCGCGCACACAGCCGCACTGAGGACGGCCGCGCCCGCCGGCCGGCCGCTTTACCGTCGTCAACAAGCTCTGACACGCGATGACCGCGATCTTCACACCTTCGATCGACGCTGCTCGACAGCGCGTCCGAATTGCCGGAATTGTTACTAAACAAGTCGTGATCATTCTCTAAAGCCGGGCGAAGTTGCTGCCGAAGGAACCTGTGACCCTTCCAGCCAATGTCCCAGGAGGCCCGGTGTCGGTTCTTCTCGAGCACCCCACAAGCCTGGTCGCCTACCGCCCCAACAAGCCGACGGCGATGGTGGTGGTCGCCGATCCCCGCGTACGTTCCACCGTCACGCGCCACCTGTGGGCGCTCGGGGTGCGCGATGTGATCGAGGCGTCTTCCATCGCCGAGGCCAGGCCCCGGGTGGGCACCCCCCGAGACATCTGCGTCGCCGACGTACACCTCCCCGACGGTTCCGGGCTCACCCTGCTCGCCGAGACCCGTGCCGCGGGCTGGCCCAACGGCCTGGCCCTCTCCGCCGCCGACGACATCGGCGCCGTGCGCAACGCCCTCGCCGGCGGTGTGAAGGGCTACGTCGTCACCGGCACCCGCACCAACCTCGGCATCCCCGGCCGGCCCGGCGCCGTTCCCCTCGGTCCGGCCGGGCAGCGGCTGCAGCGCCGCCCGCCGGGCGCCCCCGGCCACGGCGGCGGGTACCGCGAGCTGTCGGGCCGCGAGGTGGAGGTGCTCCGGCTGGTCGCCGAGGGCCAGTCGAACAAGGCGATCGGCGTCTCCATGGGGCTGTCCGCGCTGACCGTGAAGAGCCACCTCGCCCGGATCGCCCGCAAGCTGGGCACCGGTGACCGCGCGGGCATGGTCGCCGTCGCGCTGCGTACCGGCATCATCCACTGAGCGGCGCCATATCCCGGGTGCACCCGCCGACGGAACGTTCCGTCGGCGGGCTCCTTCCGCACACGGATACTCTTGACTGGTGACCGACGCCCGAGAGACCGCAACAGAAGCACTGCCGGCGCCGGTCCCGCTGCTGGACCCGCGCGAGGGAATCCCGCCGGTGACCGCAAGCCCGGAGGCCCTCGCCGACGTCGTCGCGGCTTTCGCCGCGGGCTCCGGACCTGTCGCCGTCGACGCCGAGCGCGCATCCGGCTACCGCTACGGCCAGCGGGCCTATCTGGTCCAGCTGCGCCGCGCCGGGGCAGGGACCGCGCTGATCGACCCCGTCGCCTGTCCGGATCTGTCGGCGCTGAGCGCCGCGCTCGACGGCACGGAGTGGGTGCTGCACGCCGCCACCCAGGACCTTCCGTGCCTCGACGAGGCGGGCATGCGCCCCACCAGTCTGTTCGACACCGAGCTGGCCGGCCGCCTCGCCGGCTTCGCCCGGGTCGGGCTGGGGGCGATGGTGGAGAACGTCCTCGGCTACGCCTTGGAGAAGGGGCACTCCGCCGTCGACTGGTCCACCCGCCCGCTGCCCGAGCCGTGGCTGCGCTACGCGGCGCTCGACGTCGAGCTCCTGGTGGACCTGCGCGACGCGCTGGAGGAGGAACTGCGCGCGCAAGGCAAGCTGGAATGGGCGTTGCAGGAGTTCGCGGCCATCGCCGCGGCGCCGCCGCCCCCGCCCCGGGTCGACCCCTGGCGCCGCACCTCCGGCATGCACAAGGTGCGCCGGCGCCGCCAGTTGGCGGTCGTGCGCGAGCTGTGGAACCTACGGGACCGCATCGCCCGCGAGCGGGACGTCTCCCCGGGCCGGGTCCTCACCGACGCGGCGATCGTCACCGCGTCGCTGGAGGCCACCCCCAACGCGCACGCGCTCGCCGCGCTCCCCGGGTTCGGGCACCGCATGGGGCGGCGCCAGCTGGAGCAGTGGCAGGCCGCGATCGACCACGCCCGGAGCCTCCCCGAGCGGGACCTGCCGCAGCCCGGCCCCGCCTACGCCGGCCCGCCGCCGCCGCGCGCCTGGGCCGACAAGGACCCGGCCGCGGCCGCACGGCTCTCCGCGGCACGGGCGGCGGTCTCGGCACTGGCGGAGCAGCTGAACCTCCCTCAGGAGAACCTGGTCACCCCGGACACGGTCCGCCGCCTGTGCTGGGCGCCCCCGCGCGATCACGGCCCCGAGTCCGTCGCGGCCTTCCTCCAGGAGGCCGGCGCGCGTCCGTGGCAGGTCGAGCTCACGACGCCGATCCTCACGGCGGCACTGGCGGCGGCGCCCTCCGCGTAACCCGGAGGGTGCCCCCTGCGGCCGGGGCTGCCCCCCCACCCGGGCGGTCAGTGACCGCCTCGCGCGGTCGTTGCGGGTCGGGGCCGCGCCGGGGTACGCCCCGGGCCTTCGGCCGGGGCGCCCCCACCTCGGCGCGCCGGCGGCGCCGCCCCACGACGTTCGGCCCCGGCACCCGACCGCTCGTCGCCTGCCGGGGCACCACCCGCCACACCCCCTCGTGCCATGGGGGTTCGGAGACGGTCCGGGGTCGCCCGAAGTGCCTTGCCGACTCTCTACCGGCCATCATGCGACCACACAACGGGAGGGGTGTGGAAACGGTGGTCGCAGGTTGTCGACCAGCCGGGTCTCTGAAGGCGTTTTCGAAGGCTCGGGGCCCTTACGGCGGCCCTGCCCGGCGATCTCCGGCTAGCGACGGGTTTCTTGGCTTTGTCCACGAGAACGGGAGTTGTCTGTCGATGAGCGCGGGAGGCACCCCGAAGGCGGCCAGTCGATGCTCACCAATTCGGGAGGCACCCGCCGCTGACCTGATGGGTACATGTACCCCGGACTCCAGGCGCCGAGCGTTGTGAACCGTGCTGCCGAGATCGTCACCAGCTACAACCAGGCTGGCGACTGCGGCCGCAGGCGGGCCCCTGCCTACACGGCCGCATCGGTGGGGGTTCCGTCCCGCTCCGGGAGCAGCTCGGGCATCCCCTCCACCAGCACCACGACACCGATTACCTCACCGGCCTCGGAACGGCCGACCCACACCGGGTAGGTACCGTCCCCGGTCGTCGCGAAGGACATGAGCTCGCCGCCGGAAGCCTCGTCCCAGGTGCGCAGCGTGAACATGGAGCCGTCGTCGATGTCCTCGTACCCGTCCAGGTCCGACTCCCCCCGGATCAGCCCCCGCTCGAAGAGTGCGATGAGCGGCTCCCAGGCCCCGGCGTCGGCGAAGCAGCCGGTGGCGCCGTCGGTGTCGAAGCCGACTATCTGCTGCTCGATGAACAGCCGCGGATCGTCATCCGGGCCGAGGGCCATCTCCCAGGTCGCTGCGGGGGTCTCGCTGACGAGCAGGCGGACGGCCGTGGGATCCGTAGTCGTGACCTCGGCGTCCCGCCACTCGCAGTGGTAGCTGAAGCGGACCCGCGCCTCGTCGAGTACGTACTCCCCGGGCGGGACGGGGACCGTAATGCGCGGCCCGTCGCCGTGGTCGAGGTCCGGGCCGGAGACGGCCAGCAGCCCGCTGGGTACGCGCAGGGTGCCGACCCGGCGCGGCTCCACGACGGTCATCTCGGGGTGGTACCCGTCGGTCACGCGCACCCCGGGCCGGAACAACTCGTTGATCGGCCCGGGCTGCGCGGGGCGTGGCGGACGCCAGCAGGTAGCGGGGGCGTCTCCGCCACCTGGCTCGGCTGCCTCGGCCACCTCAGCCGCCTCGAAGGCCGGCGGCTCAATGAGCCCGTGTACCTGGGCCGAGAGCAGCGGCCACTCCCCGAAGGCGGGGCGGTCCATCCAGCGCTCGGCGTCCAGGAGTCCGGGCGAGGTGGCGGAGGAGCCCCCGCCCTGCCCCTGCCGCTCCTCCGTCCGTCGGCCCCTCCCGTCCGGGAAGAGGTCCACGGCGATGCGTGGGCACGCGTTGTCGAACTCCGCCATCTCTGGGCCTGTGTAGTACCAGCCGACAGAGTACCGGCGCAGCAGCCGCGACGGATCGTCCAGCAGCCGCATGTCCAGGTCGTAGGTGCGGCGGCCCTGGGCGTCGTAGACCCACAGCCCGACGTAGTGGTCCCGCCAGGAGACGAGCCGGACTTCCAGCGGAACCTCCCGGTCCGGCTCCCGGTACACCACCACGTACGGAAGCCCGGCGGCATCCCGCTCCCGGGCCTCCTCGGCGGATATCGGCCGCCAGGGCGCACAAGCCTCCAGGTTCCACGCCTGCGCGTACCCCACCTCGACGACCATTGCCGCTCCGCTTCCTGCAACCTGCCTTGGTTCTGTGCCGAGCTGCAAGGTAGCCGCTGCCTGTGAGAACGGCCCCACTGGGCGGGCGGCGGGCCAGCTCCGGCGCCCAGACGGTCGTGCCGGTGATCCGGTCCATGACCCGCTCAGCGAGTGGCTTGCCAGCGTGATCCGTTGAGCCGCCAGCACCACTCTGTCATGGACGGCTCAGACACGGGCGTTCGGCCTAACGAAATGGCCAGGTGCGAAGCAACGGGGTCACCGTCAGAGCGTGGCGGCTGCTTCGCACCGTGGATCCGGGACAGGAGACCGGGGCCGGGTAGGGGGCGCCCCGGCCGGAGGCCGGGGTAGGGGGTGAGGCGGAAGAGCGGGGAACACATCCAACAGCACGAACGGCCGCACGCGAGAACCCCGGGGGCGACCGAACGTGTGACGCCGCGCACCCGCACTGGGCACATCGGTTACCCACGAGTAGCATGGTGCGCGGAGCCGCCATTTCCTGCCCGCGGCAAGCGAACCCGCACCTTGAGGAGAGCCAACGTGCCTCGTACCGCTAGGGACGTCGTCTTCGTCGACGGCGTCCGCACCCCGTTCGGCAAGGCGGGCCCGAAGGGCATCTACCACGAGACCCGTGCCGACGACCTGGTCATCAAGTCCATCCGGGAGCTGCTGCGGCGCAACCCGTCGCTCCCCCCGGAGCGCATCGACGAGGTCGCCGTCGCCGCCACCACCCAGATCGGCGACCAGGGGCTGACCCTGGGCCGTACGGCCGCGATCCTGGCGGGACTTCCCACGTCGGTGCCCGGTTTCTCCATCGACCGCATGTGCGCGGGCGCGATGACCGCGGTCACCAGCGTCGCCGGCGGCATCGCCTTCGGCGCGTACGACCTGGCGCTCGCGGGCGGCGTGGAGCACATGGGCCGGCACCCGATGGGCGAGGGCGTGGACCCGAACCCGCGCTTCGTGTCCGAGAAACTGGTCGACGAGTCCGCCCTGTTCATGGGGATGACGGCGGAGAACCTGCACGACCGCTTCCCGCACCTGACCAGGCGGCGGGCCGACGAGTACGCCGTCCGCAGCCAGGAGAAGGCGGCGAAGGCGTACGCCGACGGCACGATCCAGCAGGACCTGGTGCCCGTCTCGGTGCGCCGCACCTCCCCCGAGGCCGGAGAGACCGGCTGGGGCCTGGCCACCGCGGACGAGCCGATGCGCCCGGGTACCACGCTGGAGGGCCTGGCGGCCCTCAAGACCCCGTTCCGCGCCCACGGGCGGGTCACCGCGGGCAACTCGGCGGGCCTCAACGACGGCGCCACCGCCTCCCTCATCGCGGCCGAGGACGTCGCCGAGGAGCTGGGCCTGCCGGTGCGGATGCGGCTGGTCTCGTACTCCTTCGTGGGCGTCGAACCCGAGGTCATGGGCTTCGGCCCCATCCCGGCGACCGAGAAGGCGCTCGCCAAGGCGGGCCTGTCCATCTCCGACGTCGGCCTGTTCGAGATCAACGAGGCCTTCGCCGTGCAGGTGCTGGCCTTCCTGGACCACTACGGCATCGCCGACGACGACCCGCGCGTGAACCAGTACGGCGGCGCCATCGCCTTCGGCCACCCGCTGGCATCCTCCGGCGTGCGCCTGATGACGCAGCTGGCCCGTCAGTTCGAGCAGCAGCCGCACGTCCGCTACGGCCTGACCACCATGTGCGTCGGCTTCGGTATGGGCGGCACCGTGATCTGGGAGAACCCGCACTTCGACGGAGGCAGCAAGTGACCACCACCGCCGAGCTCCTCAAGGGAGCGGCCGAGCTCTTCCCGGACGAGGTCGTGACGCAGGCGCACGTGCGCCACCTCGACCTTCCGCTGGGCGCCGGGCGCTTCGCGCTCATCACCCTGGACAACGGCCTGGACCACACCAAGCCGACCACCTTCGGCCCGCAGTCGCTGGCGAACCTCAACACCGCCCTCGACCAGGTCGAGAAGGAGGCCGCGGACGGCGCCGTCGTCGGCGTCGGCATCACCGGCAAGCCGTTCATCTTCGCGGTCGGCGCCGACCTCAAGGGCATCGAGCTGCTGAAGCGCCGTGACGACGCGCTGGCCATCGGCAGGGGCGGCCACGACGTCTTCCGCCGTCTGCGGTCGCTCGGGGTCCCGACCTTCGCGTACTACAACGGCGCGGCCATGGGCGGCGGCGTCGAGGTCGGGCTGCACTGCACGTACCGCACCGTCTCGTCGGCGATCCCGGCGTTCTCGCTTCCCGAGGTCTTCCTGGGCCTGGTCCCCGGCTGGGGCGGCTGCACCCTGCTGCCGAACCTCATCGGCGCCGAGCGCGCGGTGAGCGTCATCATCGAGAACTCGCTCAACCAGAACAGGCAGTTGAAGGGCGGCCAGGTCTACGACCTCGGGATCGCCGACGCCCTGTTCGACGGCGCGGACTTCCTCGAGCAGTCGCTCTCGTGGACCGCAGCCGTCCTCAAGGGCCAGATCCAGGTCGTCCGCCCCGACATGGACCGCGGGGCGGCGTGGGACGAGGCCGTCGCCAAGGGCCGCGCCTTCGCCGACTCCAAGGTGCACCGCGCCGCTCCGGCGGCGTACCGGGCGCTGGACATCATCGCCGCCGCCAAGGACGGCGACCTGTCGGCCGGCTTCGCCGCCGAGGACGAGGCGCTGGCGGACCTCATGATGGGCGGTGAGCTGCGCGCCGGTGTCTACGCCTTCAACCTGGTGCAGAAGCGCGCCAAGCGCCCGGCCGGCGCGCCGGACAAGAGCCTGGCGCGTCCGGTCACGAAGGTGGGCGTGGTCGGCGCCGGTCTGATGGCCTCGCAGCTCGCGCTGCTCTTCGCGCGCCGTCTGGAGGTGCCGGTGGTGCTCACCGACATCGACCAGGAGCGGGTGGACAAGGGCGTCGGCTATGTCCACGGCGAGATCGACAAGCTGCTCCTCAAGGGCCGCGTCAACCGCGACAAGGCGAACCGTCTGAAGGGCCTGGTCTCCGGCTCGCTCGACAAGGACGCCGCCTTCGGCGACGCGGACTTCGTCATCGAGGCGGTCTTCGAGGAGATCGGCGTCAAGCAGCAGGTCTTCGCCGAAGTCGAGGCGGTGGTGAAGCCGGAGACGATCCTGGCCACCAACACCTCCTCCCTCTCGGTCAGCGAGATGGCCTCCAAGCTGGAGCACCCGGAGCGGGTCGTCGGCTTCCACTTCTTCAACCCGGTGGCGGTGCTGCCGCTGCTGGAGATCGTGCGCGGCGCGGAGACCGACGACGCGGCGCTGGCCACCGCGTTCGCCGTGGCGAAGAAGTTGAAGAAGACCGCGGTGCTGACCAAGGACGCCCCCGCGTTCGTGGTCAACCGCATCCTCACCCGCTTCATGGGCGAGATCCAGAACATCATCGACGACGGCACCCCGATCGAGACCGCCGAGAAGGCCATCGAGCCGCTCGGCCTGCCGATGTCCCCGCTGGTGCTGCTGGAACTGGTCGGCCCGGCGATCGGTCTGCACGTCTCCCAGACGCTGCACGCCGCCTTCCCGGACCGCTTCACGGTCTCCCCGAACCTCGCGGCCGTCGTCGAGGCGGGCAAGCGCGGCTTCTACGTCTACGATTCCGGCACACCGGAACTGGACCCCGAGGTCGCCGCGCTCCTGGTGCAGGGCGACACCGTCCTGACGGAGCAGCAGGTGCGCGACCGCGTCCTGGACGCGGTGACGCGGGAGATCGGCATCATGCTGGAGGACGGCGTCGTCGCCGAGGCGCAGGACATCGACCTCAGCCTGATCACCGGTGCGGGCTGGCCCTTCCACCTGGGCGGCATCACGCCGTACCTGGACCGCGAGGGCGTCTCGGAGCGGGTGAACGGCAAGCGGTTCCTGCCTCCGGGCATGGCGAGCGTGCCGGCGTGACGCCGACTGCCGCAGTGCTGTGAAGGGAGGGCCGTACGGAGGAAGTGATCCCGTACGGCCCTCGCTGGCGTTCAGGGTGCGTCACCCCGTGAAGCGGGCGACTCCGTCGTGCAGCTCACGGTCCGTGGGCGCTGGGAACACGGACGCCGCCGGCTCCTGCGTGACGGAGATGGCGACCTGGGTCCGTGCGGACTCGTAGCCCCGGGCGTCCACGGCGAAGACCTTGACCAGGTGCGTGCCCTCGCTCCACGGCCGGTCGGGTTCCCACGACCACGTGCCCTCGGTGCCGACCGCACCCGAGCCCAGGTACCGGCCGTTCTCCCACAGGCTGACACGGACGGCGCCGGGGGCGGTCCCCGAGATCCGCACGGCGCCTGCGGGCACCTGCCGGCCGTCGACCGGAGTCACGACGACCGGCGCCGCGATCGCCTGGCCCTGCCGAACCGATGTGGCCTCGAGGTAGGAGTCGATCGCGGACCTGTCGCGGCGGGGCTCCTCGAATCCGTTCTGCACGAATCCGATGCGCGGGGCGATCCCGTCGACCAGGAGGTGGGCGATTCCCATGAGAGGAGGGACGTTCCGCCTGGTCACTTCCGTGTGATCGGCGATGAGCGGGGAGTCGCTGTAGATGAAGTTGACGTTCTCGTAGTCCTGGAACAGGTCGAGGAAGGGGGCGATCTGCTCCTCGTACTGCGCGTCCTGCCGGGAGGAGAGCAGGTAGAGGTTGGCACCGCGGTTGGCGCCGGCGCGAACGAGGTTGGGAAGGGCGGAGTCGAGGATCCGCACGTTCTGCTCCGACACCTCACCCATCATGAACCGGGCGACCTTCGGGTGGTACCGCTCCACGTAGGAGCCGACCAGGAACTGCGGCACCATGGACACGACGTTCCGGAATCCGTATTTCAGACCGAAGTAGAGGGCCGCGCTCCCGCCCTTCGAGCCACCCCACAAGGTGCACTGGTCCGGTGTCAGGTCAAGTGCCTCCATCACCTTCCACACCAGGGTGGCCACGGACTGCTCCAGCCCGAAATCCATGCCCTTGCAGAGGTAGTAGCTGTTCATCCCCTCGAACCGGTCGCGAATCCACAGGATGTTCGCGCGCAGCCCGTCGAAGACCCCGTTGGACCAGCCGTAGTCGAGCGGTGCCGAGAAGTTCGCGAACACCACCACCAGGTGGCGGTTCCCGTTCTTCGCGTGAGCGAACCGGTACTCGACGGGGAACGCCCCGGAGGCTTCGATGCCTCTGAACGTAGGACGTCCTCCCGATGCTTCCTTCGCCATGCGCGAGATCATTCTCCCTGGATCAACGACGCGACACGAGACGTCCCGCGCACGGTCGGTGAGGCGGAACCGTGCCGGGGGGCACGCCCCTCGGGGGTTCCGTCCGTCGTTCGGCGGGGTCAGGTCGTGACTTCGTATTCGCTTCCTGCGGCGCCTTCGGGCGCCTTGTTCCCGACGCCCTGCGTCCCCATGCGACGCGCCGGGGCCGGTGGCGCCCAAGGGGCCGGAGACTGCGGGGAGTCACCGCCTGCCGCGAGGATGCGGTCCGTGAGCCGCACCGAGGCGTATCCGTCGTCCAGGTCGCAGAACTCCTCCTGGAACCAGCGGTACCGCTCGGTGTAGGCCTTCTGGACCAGGTCGATGTCGCTGATCGCGTCGATCAGTTCCCGGGAGGTGTAGACCAGCGGTCCGGGAGCGCACTGCTCGAAGTCGAAGTAGAAACCGCGCAGCGTGTCACGGTAGTGCTCGAGGTCGTAGGTGAAGAAGAGGATCGGCCGGCCGGTGTTCACGAAGTCGAACATCAGCGACGAGTAATCGGTGATCATCACGTCGGTGATCAGAGAGAGGTCCGCCATGTCCGGGTAGTCGGACACGTCGAACACGAAGCCGTCCCCCGCCCGCGGCACCGGGTCCACGACGTTGGGGTGGCGGCGCACCAGCAGGACGTGGTCGTGGCCGAGTCGCGCACGGGCGTCGTCCAGGTCGACGCGGAAGTCGAACTTGTACTTCCCGGGTGCGTAGAACTGGTCGTCGCGCCAGGTCGGCGCGTACAGGATGACGCGCTTGCCGTCGGGCAGCCCGATCCGCCGGCGCACCGCGGCCGCGCGCTCTCCGGAATCGGATCGGCGCAGGACGTCGTTGCGCGGGTACCCGGACTCGACCATCTCCCCGGGGAAACGGAAGGCGCGCTGGAGGATGGGCGTGCTGAAGCTGTTGGGCGACACCAGCATGTCCCAGTTGCGCACCTCCTTCTCCACCCGCTCCAGGTAGCGGCGGTCCGCGAAGTGGACGGCCTCGATGTCGTGGCCGATGCGCTTGAGCGGGGTGCCGTGCCAGGTCTGGACGACCACCTGGCCGTCGCGCTTCTCGAACCAGTCGGGAAGGTGGTTGTTGGCGACGATGTACCGGCAGGTGGCCAGCGCCTCGTACCACTCGGGCGACCACATCCGGACCGGGCGGGCCGTGGACGGCAGCGCGACCTGGTCGTCGCGGACCGCCCACAGGGCCTCGAGGCCGACGCCGCGCCGCACCATCTCCTCGTGCACGGCACGGGGGCTGTCCGAGTACTGGGTCCCCTTGAAGGCGTCGAACAGCACGGCCGGACGGACGGGTTTGCGCCGGGCGGCGGGATAGGTCCTGGTGCGCAGGAGCTTCTGCCGGTACGGGCCGCGGGCAGCGTCCGGCATCGCCGAGTGCACCAGCAGCGACAGCCGGTCGTACCCCTCCGCCTGCAGTTCGTACGTCCGGTCGTTCTCGGTGTGCGAGCGGGGGAGCCCGCCGATGAGCCCCTGTTCGATCTTCACCATGAGGTCCTCGGAGCGCTCCTCCGCCGGGACGACGGAGGGGTCCTGCCGTCTGAGGAAGAAGTCCCAGCGTCCGGAGGCGAGCGGTATGTCGCCCGCCAGGGTGCGCATCGCTGCCGGGGTGAGGACGGAACGGAACCCGTGACCGCTCCAGACGAGCGGGACGACGCGCTCGGCACCGTGGGCTCGGGAGCGGGCCACCAGGTGCGCGGAGGCGAACTCGATGGAGGAGAGGCGGTCCACCGCCGGGTACCGGCCGACGATCTCCAGCGATCCGTCCGCCCACCAGTTGACGTCCGTGACCGTCGGGAGCATGGCGCGCTCGAAGAGCACCAGGTATCCGGCTCCGTTGCGGTGGACGAAGACCTCCCGGTCACCCTCCGGGGTCTGCAGGCGGTGCGGCATCGGGTGGCGCCCGTCCTCGACGCCCTCGGCCATGACGGGGTAGAGGGTCGCGTTCCGGCCTTCCACCCGCAGGGTGGTCTTCCACCCGTTGCTGCCCATGCTCCAGCTCTGCGGGATCGCGCTGTCGTCCTGCGAGCGGGAGCGGGGCACGAGGCTGTCCAGCGGGATGCGGGTGACGAAGCTGCACCAGCCCTCGCCTCCCGGGGTGAAGACCACCCGCGACTCGTGGTGCCCCGAGCCGCCCATGCTGGTCACTCCGAACAGGCCCCAGTCCGGTACCCGGGGCCCCAGGTACACGCCGCCGATCACCAGGTGGTCGCCGTCGACCCGGTGCCGGGTGATGCGGCAGCGGACGATCTCCACCCGGAGCTTCAGCTTGTCCTGCAGGAAGACGGGGACCAGCCGGACGTTCTTGTCGACATAGCGGTACGGCGGGTTGGCGGCGGTACCGGCGGTGCCGCGCGTGAGGCCCCGGTAGCGGAACAGACCGCGGCTGAGGACCCCGGCGGCCACGTCCCAGGTGCCCTCGACCCACTTCCCCTTCTTCTTCAGCCGGGTGGTGTCGATCCGTGCCTCGAAGCCCGACCAGTCGTAGCAGTAGCGGCTCTGGTTGGACTGCTCGGTGGCCTGCGGATCGAACGTGGTCTTCGCGGCCGTGACCAGCAGGCGGCCCTGCTTCTTGTGGCGGAGCGCTATGACCTTGACCGACATATGCCGTTTGTGCACGTTGATGAAGCGTATGTAGGCGGAGCCGTCGATGACGAGGTCGTCTTCGTCCCAGCGCACGCCGCGGACGGAACCGTGCAGCGACAGCTCCTTGTCCAGGCGGTAGGCGCTCTTGTCGAGCCCCACCGAACGGTCGCCCAGGTACGGGTAGTTCAGATAGCGGTGGACGCGGCGGCGCACCGGCATCGGGCCGCCCTTGCGCTCGAACTCGATGACGTCGAGGAGCTCGTCGAGCTTTCGCTCGCGCACCAGCAGCCACTTGACCCGCGCGTCGGCCGGCAGTTCCTGGATGATGGTCGGATCGGCCTCGTCCAGGAACAGGTTGGCCCAGTTGACGAAGGCGTCCCTGTACTCCTCATCGGCGTCGGGCAGCACCTTGAGGTGCAGCATCAGGTCGGACTTGAGGCAGGCGAGGTCGTACGTGCGCTTGTGGAGATCGAACTCCCGCGACTGGTGCCCGGCAAGGAATCGGCTCACCGACTGCACCGCGGACACACGGTCCCGGAGGTTGCCGATCTCCGTATGGCGCTGCGTGATCGACGGGGCCGCCCCGCCTTCCCGCCGACGCCAGAAGTACACGACGTCCGTGACGACATCGACCTTCTCCGCCCTGAAGTGGGCGAACATGTTGACCCAGGAGTCCTCGTACAGGACGCCCTCGGGGAACGCGATGCGGTGGTGGTCCCAGAACGACCGCCGGAACACCTTGTTCCACACCGTGCGGTCGTAGATGAGGGCGTCGAACTTCGTGATGTGCGTGCCGCGGCGATTGGCCTGCATCGGCCCTCGGTGCAGCGGGGACTGCCATTTCGTGCTGGAGTTCATCATCTGCACGTTTCCCGACACGAAGTCCGAACCGGACTTCTCGAGCGTGCGCACCAGCACTTCGTAGGCGTGCTCGGGGATGACGTCGTCCCCGTCGACGAAAGCGAGGAACTCGGCGCCTGGGTGGGTGGCGCGGATGCCGACGTTCCGGGCGTGACCGGGACCGTGCGGCTCCTGGCGAATCAGCCGGAAGCGGGAGTCACGGGCACAGAAGTCCCGGGCGATCTCCGTCGACGCGTCAGTCGATCCGTCGTCGACGAGGATCACTTCGAGATCCCCGAAAGTCTGCCGGGCGATCGACTCCAGGCATTCCTCGAGATAGATCTCGACGTCCTGGAAGGGCACGACAACACTCAGCCGCCGGCGCACAGGCACCCATCACTCCCACTCAAGCAACTCGCACGGTCCGGCACCAGACGCCGGACGTGCCGAACCCCGCCCCGAATGCCGCGTCCACGCCTGATGAGCGAGCGGGTCCGCGGGTCTCCCCCGTGGCATCGCGATGGTTTAACAGGAAACCCTCACGGGGTGAACACAATCTCATGTCCTGGATACGGTCAAGGCTTGACCTGCGATTCCAGGCGGTATGTCCGACATGGGGGCGGGCCGTGTTGGCGCCCCCGGGCTCGACCGCCGCCTCAGACGCGCGCCCACGCGGCCAGAGTGAGGCCGGGTTCCTCGCGTTGCCGTGCCACCCGGAGCCCTCCGTCGGGACCCAGCAGGGCGAGCACGACACGTCCCTGGGCGTCGGTGGCCAGGGAAGGCGTCCCGAGACAGGGCACGCCGGTGTCGACCCACCACGTCCCGGAGGCCTCGGCCTCCGTACGGCAGACCGCGACCATCGCGCTCCCGTCCCGTCCCCGGTGGGCCACCACCATGCAGTCCTGGCCGTCCAGCACCGTACGCAGCACCGCGTTGCCCGTGTCGGCGGCCGGGCTGCCGCCCAGCGGGACGACCCAGCCCCCCAGTCGGTGGGCGACGAGGCCGGAGCCCGCCGCATCGGTCCAGAGGTAGGTGAGCCTGTCCGGAGCGGTCACGAGCGCGGTGAGCGATCCCGGCGCCGGTGCCGGGATCATGTCGAGGGAGCGCCGCAGTGCCCCGCCGGCCTCCGACTGGGTCCAATACAGGGCCGAGGTGGCGGTGGGCGCCAGCAACTCGATGCGGCCGTCCGGCGAGACGACGGGACAGAGCCCGTCACGGACACCGTGACCGCGCAGGTCCCGCCAGGGTTCCCAGGCGCCGCCCCTGCCCTCGCGCCGGAGCATGACGCCGCCGTCAGCGGTACGCACGAAGACGTGCACCGTGCCCGCGGCGTCGACGGCGGCCGCCGGCGCGCCCAGCCGCACGGCCAGCCCCGGGTCCTTGTGCGGGTTGCCCACCGACACCCACTCCGTCAGTGGGCGCCCCGTCTGGTACTGCAGCGCGTAGGCCACGTCCACCGTCACCCCGCCGTCGGGCAGCGGACGTTCGCGGCGGCCCACGAAGTGCACGAATCCCTGGGGGCCCCGAACCACCGACAGATCCGTGAGACCGGCGGCCGGGAAGAAGCGCGGACCCGTCCACTCGTCGCCGCCCGGTGCGGTCTGCGTCCACCGGAGCAGGCCGTCCCGGCCGGGGGCGTAGGCGGTGAGCCTGCCGTCGGCGCCGCGCACCAGCCAGGTTCCGGCGGCCGCGCCGGTCGCCGCTTCCCCGGTGTCCGCGGCGCCCGAGGGGCCGGCCGCCCGCCGGGCCGCCGGCCGACGTCGCGCGGCGCGTGCCGCTCCACCCCTCATGACGTGCGGCCCCCCTCGGCCCCGTTGGTTGTTCGCCATCAGAACACCCGATTCTTCTCATGATATGCACGCGGGCTACACTTCCGCGGATCTCGGCCACGAGAGGGAGGGCTGCGGCGCCCGGCGTCGCGACCGGTTCCCGGGACCGCGCACCACGGAGGACTTCGCACGCAATGCCGCACGCCACCGACACCGTTCACGAGACCGTCCCGGCCGCCCCGGCCGCGAAGGCGGGCGGGTCCCGCGGCCGGCGGATCCGCAGGGTCGTCATATGGACGCTCCTGGCCCTGATCCTGCTCACCGGGGGCGGCGCCTGGTGGGCCTACCAGCGCCTGGACTCCAACCTCAGCAGCATCGACCTGGAACAGGAACTCGGGCCGGACCGCCCCGAGAAGCTCGCCACCGGCGCCATGGACATCCTGGTGCTCGGCTCCGACTCCCGCTCGGGCGCCAACAAGGGCCTGGCGGGCGGCGACACCGGCGGCACCGCCCGCTCGGACACGGCCATGGTCCTCCACATCCCCGAGGGCCGCACGAGCGCCGTCGCGGTGAGCATCCCGCGGGACACCCTGATCACACGTCCCGAGTGCACCGCCCGCGACGGGAGCCCGCTGCCGTCCGCGAGGCGCGTGATGTTCAACTCGGTCTACACCTTGGCCGGCCCGGCCTGCGTGGTGAAGACCGTCGAGCGGATCTCGGGCGTCAGGATCGACCACTACGTCGAGGTGGACTTCGCCGGCTTCCAGGATCTCGTGGACTCCCTCGGCGGGGTCACAATCACCCTCGACAAGACCATCCACGACACGTCCAGCGGCCTGGACCTGGAGGCCGGCACGCACCGCCTCGACGGCACCGAGTCGCTCGCCTTCGTCCGCACCCGCCACGGCATCGGCGACGGCAGCGACCTCGGCCGCATCGGGCTGCAGCAGCAGTTCCTGCTGGCTACCCTCGACGAGGTCAAGCGGCAGAACCTGCTCGGCAGCCCCGCCAAGGCCTACCGCGTCGCCGACTCGGCCACCCGCTCCCTGACGACCGACTCCGGTCTGGGCTCCCTGCGGAAGCTGGCCGACTTCGGGCGCAGCCTGCAGGGGCTCGACCCGGACCACCTGCGCACGGTCATGCTGCCGGTGGCCTACGACAAGGTCGACCCCAACCGCGTGGTGGCCGCCGAGCCGCAGGCGTCCCGGCTGTGGAAGGCGATCCGGGAGGACACCGCTGTCCCCCGGTCGGTGCTGGAGTCCACGACCTCCAACTGAGGCTCACCCGGCGGGCGGCGGCCCCTCCACGGCCCGCGCGGTGCAGTAGGCGACCGTCAGATCCCGTACCAGCGCCTTGCGTTCGTAGTCTTCGAGGTCGACCAGGCCGCGGTCGAGGAGACCCCGCACGGTCTCGCCGACGGCGGTGAGGGCGTCGTCCAGGGCGGCCCGGCGGTGACGGGCGTCCAGTGCGGCGAGTTGGGCGCGGCGCATGGCCGCGGCCACGGCGGGGGCGTAGTCGACGCGGACGGGCCGGGCGGAGAACACCTCGACCCCGACCGGCCGCAGGTCCTCGACGAGGCTCCGGGTGAGGTCGTCGGCGAGGCGGTCGGCGTCGCGCAGCGTGGGACCCGGGCCGTGGAAGTCGTCGGCGGGCAGCCGGGACACACACCGCGCGACCGCGGCCTCGACCTGCTCGCGCAGGTAGCGGACATGGTCGTGGACGGTGAAGGCGGCCCGGGCGGTGTCCCGGACCCGCCACACCACCAGGACCGTCGTCCGGAGCGGGATGCCCTTGGCGTCGGTGGCCTCGATGGGGCTGCTGCGCCAGTGGCGCAGGCTGGTGTCGACCCGCCGGCGGAGGAGCAGCGGGCTGATCCACAGCAGCCCGGTGCGGCGGACGGTGCCGCGGTAGGCGCCGTGCCGGGACAGCAGCCAGACGGCGCCGGGACGGCCTCGGACCAGGCCGAGCGCGGTCAGGGCGGCGACCGCCGCGAGGAAGGCCGCGGCGCTGCCGCGCAGGACGGGCGACGACCCGGCGGGGCCCAGCAGGAGCGCGGCCGTGCCGGCGGCGACCGCCAGGGCCGTGAGCACGGCGACGCCGCCGGGCAGGCAGCGCCCCGGACGCTCGGCGATCTCGGGCAGCGGCGCCGCGGCGGCCGGGCCGGGGGCCGCGTCCACGGCGGGGGCCTGGGCGGGGGCGGGGAGTTCGGCCGGGCTCCCCTGAGCGGTGATCGTCACGAGAACAGCCGCCTCCACGTCCCGGGGCCCGGGTAGCCGTCCGCCTGGCTTCCCGACCAGCCCAGTGACCGCTGGAAGGCCTCCACCGCGCGCCGGTCGGCCTCACCCCAGCGGGGACCGGGGCCCATCGCGTAGAACCGGCCGAAGCCCTTAGCAGCCAGCCGCCGTCCCAGCGCGAGCACATGCGGGCTCGACCGGCCGGGCCTGAAGGCGTCGATGCCCGGGTAGGCCGGGGGCGCCGCCGGGCGGCTGCCGCCGATGTCGGACCCCGCGCCCTGGATCAGGTAACGCCACGTCAGGGGACCCGGGAAGCCGTCGGCCTGGTCGCCCTCCCAGCCCTGGGCGCGCTGGAAGGCCCGGGTGGCGCGGCGGTCGGCGTCGCTCCAGCGGGGCCCGGGACCGTCGGCGTAGTAGGCGCCCGCGCCGCGCTGCCGCAGCATCGTGCCGAGCCGGGTGACATAGCCGTTGGTGGCGCCGGGCCCGAAGGACCAGCTGCCCGGGTAGCCCCCGGAGGCCAGGTCGCCGAGGCCGAGGTCGCCGGCGAGCTCCCCGTAGAGGTCGTCGTAGAGGTCGCCTGGGCCCTCGCCGCGCAGGTACTTGTAGCGGTAGGGGACATAGCGCTTGGAGTGGTCCCAGTAGGCGTACGGCGTCGTGCGCACGCGGGCCCGCGGCCGGGTCTGCTCGTAGGCCACGTAGCGGGTGTGCGCGGCGTTCGCCCAGCCCCCGAAGATCGTGACGTGGGAGCCGTCCACGGGGTCGCGGGGGTTGTGGAAGAGCAGGATGTCGCCCGGTTCGAGCTCGTCGCGGCCGATCCGTTCGGCGTAGCGCGGCAGGGTACCGGTCCACTGGCTGCTGCCCAGGCCCCAGGCCATGGAGACGAATCCCGAGCAGTCCTGCCGGTAGCCGTCCCGCCAGCGGCGGCCCATGTCGTACGGGACGCCCGCGTCGACCCAGCGCCGGGCCCGCTGGATGACCTGGTCGCGGGTCAGCCGCAGCGGGGCCGTGGCGCCGGCCAGGTCCGGCCGCGCCTGTTGGGTCCGACCGGCGGGCGCGGCCTGGCCGGCGTCCTGCGCCGGGGCGGCCACCGCGGCGGGCGCCATGACGGCGGCACCCCCCGTGGCCAGGAGGACCAGCGCGGCGGGGACCGCGGCCGGTGGCGCGCACGGGGACGTGGCGCGGGTCGCCGCCCGGATCAGCCGCCGCCGTGCGCAGTCCTCACAGACGCAGCCCGGCTGCGGCCCGACCTCGTCGAACACCGGCGTGGACATGTGCACCACCACTCCTCGCGATCGAGTGCCACATGCCCTTATTACCCGATTTTCCAGTCAATCTGACGGAATGACAGCGGGTGGTGTGGTCAGCCGGTCGCGGTGGTGTTCTCCACGACCTCGGCGACAGCCTTGTCGACCAGCCGCGTCAGCTGCTCGGGCGTGAGATCCGGCGCACCGCCCGCGGGGTCGGTGACCGTCTCGCCGTTCACCTGCACGACCGGCACGGAGGTGAATCCGGCCGCGGCGAACTCCTCCTGGGAGCGCCGCACCCAACCGTCGTGGTCCCCGCCCTGGACGCAGGGGACGAAGTGCGTCTCGTCCACGTCCCCCGCCTTCTTCGCCAGGTCCTTGAGGAACGTGACCCTGGTGAAGGGGTCGTCCTGGGGGTCGGCGGGCTGCGCGTCCCACACCTGCGCGACGAACTCCTGGAACCGGCCCACGTCCTGCGCACAGGCGGCAGCGTTGGCCGCGGCCAGGGAGCCGGCGCCGCCGTCGGCGGCGTCGGTGGGCGTCACCAGACGGTAGTCGATCTGCACCTGCCCGGTGGCGACCAGCTTGGCGAGGGTGTCCGCGTACTCGGAGGCGAAGGCCTTCGACTCCGGGCTGCGCAGGTCCTCGTACACGGTCAGGGTCACCGGCAGCTTCGTCGGCCGCACCGGCACCGCCAGCTGTTCCTCGCCGGAGGCCCCGGCCGGTGCCTTGACCTCGTGCTGCTTCTCACTGCGTACATGGGCCCCGAGGACGGCGGAACCCCCGAACACCACGCCCAGGACGATCACCGTCCCGGCATAGGACCGCCAGCGCTTGGACTTCGTCTGTTTCACCGGGACTTTCTACCATCGCGTACACGCACGCCCCGTGGGGGGTACGGATCACCGGCGGGAGCGGGGCAGCAGTCCCCTCGCCGGTCGCCCGAGCCGCCCGAGGGCCGTTGTGGGAGGGTGGGCCGGTGGACGGTGCGCCGATGGACGGTGGGACAGCGCCCCTGGTGGTGGTCGACGCCGCCAACACCGTGGGGTCCGTGCCCGACGGATGGTGGCGGGACCGGCAGGGGGCGACGGAGCGTGTGCGGGACGCCCTGGCAGCGCTGGCGCGGACCGGGCTGCCCGAGCGGGCGGACGTGCCCGAGTGGGCCCGGCGCGCGCCGCTCGACATCGTTCTCGTGGTGGAGGGCGCGGCCCGGGGCGTGGCGCCCGCCCCCGGAGTGCGGGTCGAGGCGGCGGCGGGCAGCGGCGACGACCTGATCGCGCAGCTCGTCGCGGACCGCGATCCGCAGCGGCTGTGCCTGGTCGTGACGGCCGACCGCGAACTGCGCCGCAGGGTCACCGCCCACGGCGCGGCAGTCACCGGGCCTCGCTCGGTACGCGCCTGACGCACCCCGCCCCAGCCGCTCTCGGAGGCCGCGCGGACAGGCGGGCCGGCGTCGCGGGTCGATGGCTCTCTCCTGGCCGCGTTGTCGGTCGCCGCAGCTCCGCGTCCTCCTTCTCCGCCGTGCCGGACTCGGCCCTCGACCCGCTCCTTGCTCCACCCCGCCTGTCCGCGCGGCCTCTTATTCGCTGTCGCCGGCGGACAGCGGGGAGGTAGAACTGACACGCCGGGTTCAGGAGTTGATCGGTGAGTCTCACGAAACGGGGGATCGGCGGACGGACCGTGCCGTGGTCGCCGCAGTCGCGGACCGGGTCGCGGTACCGCCCATGCCCCGGCCGCCCGTCCGACGTCGGCGACGTCGCCTGGGCCCCTGACCCCGAGCAATGGCCCGCCGGATGCGCCGCTCGCGGCGCGGCTCCGGAACAGAAGAGGATCGGCCGAAGGCAGCGAGAGAGAACATGACGACGGAAGCTCCCGGCGCGACACGGATGCCCCGCGCCTTCGGGCTGTTCTACGCGTCCTTCGCCGTCTCGATGCTCGGCGACTCCTTCCGGCTTCTGGCCGTCAACGTCTGGCTGTTCGAAACGACCTCCGGCTCGATCGGTGCCCGGCTGCTCGTCGTACTGCTCGCCACTCTGCCCGGGATGCTGCTCGGCGGGGTGTCCGGTGTCATCGCGGACCGCTACGACAAGTACTCCGTGCTCGTGGTGGCGGATCTCGTCCGCATCGCCGTCGGCCTCGGCCTTGCCGGGTGCGCCGCCACGGGGAACGCCGCGTGGGCGCTCGTGCTGGTCGCGTCGGGCAACGGCATCGGGGTGTTCTTCTCCTCGTCCTCCTTCGCGCTCCTGCCCAGGCTCGTACCGCAGGACCGGCTGCCGCGCGCCAACGGCCTGATGGAGACCGGCCAGTGGGTGATGCAGATCGCCGGGCCCTCGCTGGCCGCGGTGACGCTGGCGTTCGGCGGGGCCGGTCGCGCCTTCCTCATCGACAGTGCCACCTTCGCCGTGTCGGCAGTCATCCTGTGGGTCCTGCGCCGGAAGCTGACCGCCGCCCCGGCCGGGGCCGCCGCGGGCGCCGATGGGGACGGCGCCGTCGACGACGGCGATGGAGACGGGACGCCGGACACGAAGCCCTGGGCGGCCTTCGTCGACGGCACCCGGATCATCCTGCGGAGCCCGCCGATCCGCTCCCTGCTGCTCGCCTCGTACGGCGTGGCCTTCCTGACCGCCTGCACCAACTACGGGCTGATCTTCCTGATCACCCGGAGCCTGGCCCTGGGCCCGTCCTCGCTCGGCTACCTCTACTCGCTCAACGGCGCCGTCGCCGTGGTGGCGGCCCTCGCGGTGACCGTGCTGGCCCGATCCACCCACCTCGGCAGGATCATGGCCCTGTCCATGCTGGGGCTCTGTGTGGCCCAGGTGGTCATGGGCATCGCTCCGAACGTCTACGTACTGGGCGTCGGCGTCGCCGTCAGCGCCCTGTCCAACGCGCCCTACAACGTCGCCGTCAGCTCGCTCTACATGAGCAGGATCCCGGCCGCCTACCTCGGGCAGGTCGAAGGCATCGACACGATGGTGGACAGCTTCGCCAACGTCCTCGGCTTCGTCACCGCCTCGCTGGCCGTCCTGTGGTGGAGCCCGCGCGGGATCTTCCTGCTGTCGGCCCTGGTCGCGGCACCATGCGTGGTTCTCGCATTCACCAGGGTGGCCCGGGGCAGCGGGGCCTTGGACCCACCGCCCCGCGCGGACGTCGGGACCACCGAGGTGACGGCCTGACCGCATCCCTCCGGAGATGCGGATCGTACGCACCGATGCGGCGACGAACCGCGCCGCCGACCCCCGACCGCGGTCGGCGCGCGCCTGACTACCGCTGCTCCGGCCGCGCGTACAGCACCGCGCCGTCGACGGTGGCCACGGGCTCGTAACCGCCCCGGTCCAGCAGACGGCGCAGGCCCGGCACATACGCCGCGCCGTAGGGGGCGCCCCGGGAATCGTCGACGACGACGGTCGGCGGCGCGGCGGAGAACTCCCTGCGGAAGTCCGCCCAGGCGCCCGGCACGGCGTACTCCTCGCCGACCCGGGTCCCACCGCGGCCGCCGCTGAAATTGGTGAGGAACCCCGCGGTGAGGAAACGGCCGGCCGGTGCGCGCCCGGAGAGCCAGTACTGCTCCGGGTGCATGCCCCAGACCAGGACGGTCTCCCCGGCGCCGGTGCGGGCGCGGACCGCTTCCGCGACCGCGCGGGCATGGTCGAGTTCGGCGCGCGGCGCGGCGAAGCCCCAGCCGGTGAAGACGGCTGCCGCCAGCACCGTCCAGGCCACAGCGGCCCTGCGGGCCATGCCGCGCGCGGGCAGCCGGCGCAGCGCCGCCACCCCGACGAGTGTGAGCGGGGGCAGCGCCTGCAGGTAGTAGTGCCCGTAGAACTGGAAGCCCGCCAAAACGGCGACGGCGGACGCGGCGAGCCAGAGCCACAGCTCGGCCCCGGCGCCGGACCGCCGGCGCGCGGCGAGCCAGGCGGCCGGCAGCACGAGCCCCGCCCCGGCCGCCGCGAGGATCGCGGCGTTGCCGAGCCCCCGCCCGGCCGCGAGCAGCCACGCGCCCTCGGGCGAGAGGTAGGCGCCGGAGCCGGTGACGGTCCAGAAGACGAAGCGCCCCGCACCGGTCGCCAGGGCCACGGCCGTCACGGGCAGCGCGCATCCCGCCGCCAGCCGGGCCCACGCACCGGCGCCCGCCGGCGCCCGGGCGGGCGCTGCCGCACTCCCCCGCCGGGCCTGCCACAGCATCCACAGCACCGGGAGGAGCACCGCGGCGCCGGTCTGCTTGGTCAGCGCCGCCCCCGCCACCGCCACCCCGGCGGCGCCCCAGCGCCCGCGGTCGGCGCAGAGCACGGCGGCGACCGTCCACGGCAGGGTGAAGACCTCGAAGATGGCCGCCTGGGTGTCCTCGGGCGCCAGACCCACCGACAGCAGCAGATAGCCGAAGCCTGCGGCGGCGCCCCACCGGTCGCCCCAGCGGCGCCGGGCGAGGGCGACGAGGAGCGCTGCCGTCACCACGTGCGCGGCGACCGCCGCCACCCGCAGGGGCCACAGCGAGCCGTCGCCGAAGAGGGCGAAGGCCCCCTGGTAGAGCCAGGGCACGAACGGTGGCTTGCGGTCCACGACCGTCTCGTAGAGCACACCGCCGGAGGCCAGCACCCGCGCCTGGGTCGCCAGGAACCCCTCGTCGGGGTTCCAGACCGGGCGGAGGAAGGAGGGCAGATGCACCAGAGCCGCCACGAGGGTCAGCAGCGGGAGCAGCACGGTCCACGAGGACCAGCGGGGTCCCGAGGGCGCCGGGGACGGGGCCGCGCTCGCCCGCCGTCCCGGGAACGCGGGCACGGCGGCGCGGGCGGTCTCGGGGCGGGTCGGCACGCGCCCAACGTACCGGGCGCCCTCGGCGTGCGTCAGCTCACCCCTGCCGGGCCGGCCCCTGGAGCCTGCTGTGCCGGTAGCCGTACAGGAAGTAGAGGATGAAGCCGAGGACCATCCAGACGGCGAACCGCAGCCAGGTCTCGGCCGGCAGGTTGAGCATCAGCCACAGCGTGGCGAGCACCGACACCGCGGGGAGCCATGGCACGAACGGGGTACGGAAGGAGCGCGGCAGATCGGGACGGGTGCGGCGCAGCACCACGACGCCGATGGCGACGACGACGAAGGCGAACAGGGTGCCGATGTTCACCAGCTCGGCCAGTTCCTCGATGGAGGTGAAGCCCGCGACGATCGCGACGATGCCGCCGAGCAGGATGGTCGAGCGGTACGGCGTGCCCCGCGTGGGGTGGACCCGGGAGAAGAAGCGCGGCAGCAGACCGTCGCGGCTCATCGCGAAGAAGACCCGGCTCTGCCCGAGCAGCAGGATCATGCAGACCGTCGTCAGGCCCACCACCGCGCCGAAGGCGATCAGGCCCGCCCAGAAGGGGTGGCCGACTGCCTTGAAGGCGTCGGCCAGCGGCGCGTCCACCGACAGCCGGCTGTAGTGCTGCATGCCGGTGACGACGATGGAGACGGCGACGTACAGCACGGTGCAGATCAGCAGCGAGCCGAGGATGCCGCGCGGCACGTCCCGCTGCGGGTTCCTGGTCTCCTCCGCGGCGGTGGCGACGATGTCGAAGCCGATGTAGGCGAAGAAGACCACGGCCGCCGCGGTGAAGATGCCCATGACGCCGAACTGGGAGGGCGTGAAGCCGGAGATCAGCTGGATGAGCGGGGCGTCGATGCCGGCCGCCGCGCCCTCGGACGAGACGGCGGGCGGGACGAACGGCGCGTAGTTGCTGCCCTTGATGAAGAAGGAGCCCACGATGATCACGATCAGCACCACGGCCAGCTTGATGGCGACGACCACGGAGGTGACGCGGGCCGAGAGCTTCATCCCGGCGACCAGGATGGCGGTGAGCGCGGCCACCAGCAGGAAGGCCAGCAGGTCGAAGTGGAAGCCGTCCTGCGTGCCGCCGGACAGCGCGGACGGCAGGTGCCAGCCCCAGTTGTCCAGGATCGAGCGCATGTACCCGGACCATCCGACGGCGACCACGGCGCAGCCCAGCGCCAGTTCGAGCACGAGGTCCCACCCGATGATCCAGGCGGGCAGTTCGCCGAGGGTCGCGAAGGAGAAGGTGTACGCGGACCCGGCCACCGGCACGGTGGAGGCGAACTCCGCGTAGCACAGGGCGGCGAGCGCGCAGACCACGCCGGCGGCGACGAAGGACAGGGCGACCGCCGGGCCCGCGCTCTCCTTCGCCACCTTGCCCGTGAGGACGAAGATGCCGGTGCCGATGATGACACCGACACCGAAGACGGTGAGGTCGAGAGCGGACAGCGACTTCTTGAGCGCGTGCTCCGGCTCCTCGGTGTCCTTCAGGGAGTCTTCGACTGATTTGGCCCGAAAGAACCCGCTTCGACCCTTTGCAGCGTTACCGCCCACGTCCACCGGCGCACCTCCACAGTTGTTCCTGCATCACAGCACTCGCGGATGCGTGTGACCGGATCTGGCGCGCCTACACCTCGGCAGAAGGGCCGGGCGATCACCCGTAAGGGTGTCGCCCGGCCCGGTGTCACAGGAGGGACGGGGAGCGGCGTCAGTCGCTCGCGACCTGCGGCGCGGGCTCGTCGGCGTAGCGCCCCTGCAGCCGGCTGACCAGGCCGGTCACCTGGCGTGCGATGTCCGGGGCGGTCAGGCCGATCTCGGCCATGACCTCCCTGCGGTTCGCGTGGTCCAGGAACTGCTGCGGAATGCCGAAGTCGCGCAGCGGCACGTCCACGTTCGCGTCGCGCAGGGCCTGGGCGACGGCGGAGCCGACTCCCCCGACGCGTCCGTTGTCCTCGACCGTGACGACGACCTTGTGGCCGGCGGCGAGGCCGGGCAGGGCCTCGTCGACGGGCTTGACCCAGCGGGGGTCGACGACGGTGGTGGTGATGCCCTGGGCGTCGAGCAGGTCGGCGATCTCCAGGCACATCGGGGCGAGCGCGCCGACGGAGACCAGCAGGACGTCCGGTGTGCCGCCGTCGCTCTGGGTCTTGGCCTCGCGCAGTACGTCCATGCCGCCGACCGTGCCGACCGCCTTGACCGCGGGGCCGACCGCGCCCTTGGAGTAGCGGACCACGGTCGGCGCGTCCTCGACCGCCACGGCCTCGCGCAGTTGGGCCCGCACCTGGTCGGCGTCGCGCGGGGCGGCGATCCGCAGACCGGGGACGACCTGGAGGATCGACAGGTCCCACATCCCGTTGTGCGAGGCGCCGTCGGTGCCGGTGATGCCGGCGCGGTCCAGGACGAAGGTCACACCGCACTTGTGCAGCGCGACGTCCATCAGGACCTGGTCGAAGGCGCGGTTGAGGAAGGTCGCGTAGACGGCGACCACCGGGTGCAGTCCGCCGGTCGCCAGGCCCGCCGCCGAGACGGCGGCGTGCTGCTCGGCGATGCCGACGTCGTAGACGCGCTCGGGGAAGGCCTTGGCGAACTTGTCCAGGCCGACGGGCTGGAGCATCGCCGCGGTGATGGCGACGATGTCCTCGCGCTCCTTGCCGAGCTCGACCATCTCCTCGGCGAAGACCGAGGTCCAGTCCGCGCCCGAGGCGGCGATGGGCAGGCCGGTGTCGGGGTGGATCTTGCCGACGGCGTGGAAGCGGTCCGCCTCGTCCTGCAGGGCCGGGGTGTAGCCGCGGCCCTTCTCGGTGAGGCAGTGCACGATGACCGGGCCGCCGAAGCGCTTCGCGCGCTGCAGCGCGGACTCCAGCGCGGCGATGTCATGGCCGTCGATCGGGCCGACGTACTTCAGGCCCAGGTCCTCGAACATGCCCTGCGGGGCGATGAAGTCCTTGAAGCCCTTCTTGGCGCCGTGCAGGGTCTCGTACAGCGGCTGGCCGATGACGGGGGTACGCTCCAGCAGCTCCTTGGTGCGGCTGAGGAAGCGTTCGTAGCCGTCGGTGGTGCGCAGCGTGGCGAGGTGGTTGGCGAGCCCGCCGATGGTCGGGGCGTAGGAACGCTCGTTGTCGTTGACGACGATGACCAGTGGGCGGTCCTTTGCGGCGGCGATGTTGTTCAGCGCCTCCCAGGCCATGCCGCCGGTCAGGGCGCCGTCACCGATGACGGCGACGGTGTGGTCGCGCTTGCCCAGCAGCTCGTTGGCCTTGGCCAGGCCGTCGGCCCAGCCGAGCACCGTGGAGGCGTGGCTGTTCTCGATGACGTCGTGTTCGGACTCGGCGCGCGAAGGGTAGCCGGACAGGCCGCCCTTGCTCTTGAGCTTGGTGAAGTCCTGCCGTCCGGTGAGCAGCTTGTGGACGTAGGACTGGTGTCCGGTGTCCCACAGCACCTTGTCCTTCGGCGAGTCGAAGACGCGGTGGAGGGCGATGGTCAGTTCGACGACACCGAGGTTCGGCCCCAGGTGCCCGCCCGTCTTGGAGACCTCGTCGACCAGGAAGGTACGGATCTCGCCTGCCAGCTCGACCAGCTGCTCCGGGGTGAGCCGGTCGAGGTCGCGCGGTCCCTTGATACGGGTCAGCAGCGCCACCCGTGCCTCCTTGTTGTCGCTTACCGGTTACCCGAGTGTATGTGTTCGCGTTTTCAGCACCGCACACGCCTGTGCCCGGCGCTGGGATGATCTTCCCCGCGCCGGGCACGACACACTACCGGTGCGTACGGGGCCTCAGCCGCGGCCGGCGGCCTTCCGGCTCCCGCGGGACACCGGGCGCATACGCCTGTGCCCGGCGCCGGGAGGAACCTCCTCCCCGCGCCGGGCACGTCACACTACCGGTGCGTACGAAGCCGGGTCTCAGCCGCGGCCGGCGGCCTTCTGGCTCTTGCGCGAAACCGAGTCGATGACCACGGCGGCGAGGAGCACCGCGGCGGTGATCATGTACTGCAGCGCGGTGTTCATGTTGAGCAGGTTCAGGCCGGTCTGGATGGACTGGATGACCAGCATGCCCAGCAGGGCGGACCAGACGTTGCCGCGACCGCCGAAGAGGCTGGTGCCGCCGATGACCGCGGCCGCGATGGCCAGCATCAGGTAGTTGCCGCCGCCCGCGCCGAGCGAGGCGGTGTAGGTCTGGGCGGCGAAGAACAGACCGCCGATCGCCGCGAACATACCGGAGATGGCGAACACGGAGATACGGATCAGGGCGACGTTGATACCGGCCCGGCGGGCGGCCTCGATGCCGCCACCGACCGCGAAGATCTTCCGGCCGTAGGAGGTGCGGCGGAGCACGAAGTCGGTGATCACCAGCGCCGCCAGGAAGATGACCAGTGCGTTCGGCACGCCGCTCGCCTGGTTCAGCACGTAGGCGGCGACGAAGGAGACCACCGCGAGGGCGCCGACGCGCAGCGCGATCTCGCTCGTGGGACGGAAGGGCACCCCGGCCGCGCGGCGGCGGCGCTGGTCGATGACCGACCCGGCGAGCATGGCCACCGTGCCGAGACCCGCCAGCAGGTAGGCGCCGGCGATGTCCTGGTCGAGGAAGAAGGACTGCTTGCCCAGGATGTGCAGCGGGCCGCCGTCCGCGATCGAGAGGCTTCCGGTGTCGCCGAGCAGCTGCAGCATCAGGCCGTTCCAGCCGAGGAAGCCGGCGAGGGTGACGACGAACGCCGGCACGCCGATCTTGGCGAAGAACCAGCCGTGCAGGGCGCCGATGACGATGCCGGTCAGGATCGTCAGGATCAGCGCGAGCCACGGGTTCATCCCGTGGGTGGTCGCCATGATCGCGAAGAGCGAGGACGCCAGACCGCTGACCGAGCCCACCGACAGGTCGATCTCGCCGAGCAGCAGCACGAAGACCAGACCGATGGCGAGCATGCCCGTGGAGGTCAGGAAGAAGCCGATGTCGGCGAGGTTGCCCGCGGTCAGGAAGTTGCTCGACTGGGTCTGGAAGACGGTCCAGATGATGATCAGGCCGATGACGACCGGCAGCGAGCCCAGCTCACCGCCGCGTACCTTGCGCTTGAACTCCGTGATGTAGCCCTTGAGGCCCTCTTCACGGACGAGCAGGCGCGGGTCGACCAGGGGAACCGCCGCCGCGGGCGCCTCCTCGACCGCTGCCGCCGCGTCCTGCTCTACGGTCTTCGACGTGTCGCTCACTTTGCAGCCTCCGTGCGCCGCGCCTGACGGCGGGTCACGGCGTTGTCCGTGGCGCCGGTGATCGCGGAGATGATTTCTTCGTGGGACGTGGTCTTGACGTCGAACACGCCGTTGTTGCGGCCGAGCCGCAGCACAGCGACGCGGTCCGCGACGGCCTTGACGTCCACCATGTTGTGGCTGATGAGGATGACGGCGAGGCCGCGCTGGCGCAGCCGCTCCACCAGGTCGAGCACCTGGGCCGTCTGCTCCACGCCGAGGGCGGCGGTGGGCTCGTCGAGGATGACCAGCTTGGGCTCGCCGATCAGGGCGCGGGCGATGGCGACGACCTGCCGCTGACCACCCGACAGGCTGGCGATCGGGATCCGGACGCTGGGGATGCGGATCGACAGGGTGCTCAGCAGCTCCCTGGACTTCGCCTCCATGGCGACCTCGTCGATCACTCCGGCGCGCTTGAGCTCCCGGCCGAGGTAGAGGTTGGCGACGACGTCGAGGTTGTCGCAGAGCGCGAGGTCCTGGTAGACCGTCGCGATTCCCAAGCCCTGGGCGTCCTGCGGCTTGTCGATGCTGACCGGCTTGCCCTCCCACTCGATGACGCCTTCATCGATGGGGTGGACGCCGGCGATCGTCTTGACCAACGTCGACTTACCTGCGCCGTTGTCGCCGACGAGCGCGACGACCTCACCGGCGTGGATCTCCAGATCGACATCGGTGAGGGCCTGGACCGCACCGAATCGCTTGGAGACTCCGCGCAACGCCAGCACGGGCGTAGCGGACACGTGAACCATCTCCTTCGCCGCCTGACCGGCGGGGATGCCGCGCTTGAGATGCGCGGAGGGGGTGTGCGCGAGGCACAGCTTTACATGAACGAACGGATCGTCCGTCCGGAGCCCGCCCCGTCAGCGGGGTTGTCGGACGGGGCGTGGCTCCGGACGGGTCCGTGTAGCGGCCTCCGGAGGGAGGACCAGCCGGTTTACTCGATGCCGGCGGCCTTGCAGGCCTTGGCGAACTCGGCCGTGCAGATCTCGGAGACGGAGTACAGCTTGTCCGCGATGACCGTGTCCTTGACGTTGGCCTTGGTCACCGAGACCGGGGTCAGCAGCTGGGACGGGACCTTGTCACCGGAACCGCTGGTCAGCGTGGTGGTGGCCAGCGAGTCGATGCTCTTGCCCTCGAGCAGGTTGACCGCGAGCTGGGCGGCGGCGTCGGCCTCGGGCTTGAAGGCCTTGTAGACCGTGCTGGACTGCGTGCCCGCGATGATCCGCTGGATGCCCGCGAGTTCGGCGTCCTGGCCGGTCACCGGAATGCCGCTGATGCCGGCGCCCTTGAGGGCGGTGGCGATACCGCTGGCCATGGCGTCGTTGGCCGAGTAGACGCCCGCGATGTTCTTGGCCTTGAGCTGGGTGATGGCCGCCGTCATCTTCTGGTTGGCGACGTTGTCGTCCCACAGACCGCTCTGCTCGTAGGCGATCTTCACCTTGCCGTCGAGGGCGGAGTGGGCGCCCGCCTTGAAGTCGGCGGCGTTCGGGTCGGCGTCGTCGCCGTTGATCATGACGACGTTCGTCGACGGCTTGGCCTTGTCGCCGAGCGCGTCGAGGAGCGCCTGGCCCTGCAGCTCGCCGACCTTCTTGTTGTCGAAGGAGACGTAGGCGGAGACCGGGCCCTCGGCGAGGCGGTCGTAGGCGACGACCTTGATGCCCTTGTCGACCGCGGCCTGGACGGAGGTCTTGATGGCCTTGGCGTCCTTGGCGCTGATCACGATCACCTTGACACCCTTGGTGATCATGGTGCTGACCTGCTGGGCCTGCTTGGCGGAGTCACCGGCGGCGTTCGCGTACTCCACCGTGCAGCCCGCGCACAGCTCCTTGACCTTGGCCTCGAACAGCGGCTTGTCGAACTTCTCGTAGCGCGCGGTGACGCTGTCGGGAAGCAGCAGGCCGATGGACTGGTTCTTGCTGCTGCCGGCGCTGCTGCTGCCGCCTTCAGCCTTGTCGTCGCCCGCCTTGCCGCAGGCGGCGACGGAAAGGGCCATGGTGACGGCCGCGGTGCCGATCACGACGCGACGCATCATTGCGTTCATGTGGGGTTGCCTCCCTGACAGGGCCGCAAGAGACTGCGACCGAGGTGAGCGAGAGTCAACTCGCCTACAGGCTTGGCGTCAAGAAGTAAATACTTAACGAGATGGCAACGGTGCGTTTCGTTATCTAGATGAACGCTCAGTGATCTTCACCGCGCCCCAACCGCCGTCGGCGCACCGGCATTCAGCAGGGCCGAGTCCCCCACCTCGCTCAGCGCCAGCGCCAGCGCGCCCAGCACCTCCGCGCGGGCCCCCAAGGCTCCGGAGACGACCGACAGGCGGCGCGCGGCGCTGGGGATCGCGTACCGCGCAACGGACTCCCGCAGGGGGGCCAGCACCAGTTCCCCGGCCTCCGCGAGGTCGCCGCCGAGCACCACCCGGCTGGGGTTCAGGATATTGGCGAGGCTGGCCACCCCCATGCCGACGTGCCGGCCGACGTCCCCGATGACGCGGCGGCAGCCGGGGTCGCCCTCGCGGCCCAGCTGGACCATGCGCGCCAGGGTGAGGTCCGGGCCGTGGCTGCCGCGCAGCAGGTCCAGCACGTAGCGGGCGGCGGTGAAGGTCTCCAGGCAGCCGCGGTTGCCGCAGCGGCAGACCGGACCGGACTCGTCCAGCGTGATGTGGCCGATCTCACCCGCGGTGCCGCCGGGACCGCGGTAGATGCGGCCCTCGATCACCAGCCCGGCGCCCACACCGCTGGCCACCTTGATGTACGCAAGGTCCCGCACCCCTCGGCCGCTGCCCCAGACCAGCTCGCCGAGGGCGCCGAGATTGGCGTCGTTGTCCACCTGGACCGGCATGCGCAGCCGCTCGGCGAGTTCCTGGCGCGGGTTGATGCCGCCCCAGCCCGGCAGGATCGTCGTCGACCCCAGCGCGCCGGTCTCCACGTCGATCGGGCCCGGGACGCCGAGGCCGACGCCGATCACCTTCTCGGGGCTGATGCCGCGGGACTCGATCAGCCGCGCGACCAGCTGTTCGGCGCGGTCGAAGCCCTCGGAGGCCGAGGCGTCCACGTCGATCGGCTCGGACTGCTCGGCGAGCACCTGGTGCGCCAGGTTGCCGACCGCGACCCGCAGGTGGGAGTGCCCGAAGTCGACGCCCACGACGACGCCCGCGTCGCCGGAGAGCGACACCGCGCGGGCCCGGCGCCCTCCGGAGGAGGTCGGAGTGACCTCGACGGTCCCGTTGTCGCGCAGCTCGCGGACGATGTTGGAGACCGTCGCGGCGGAAAGGCCCGTCGTCCGGGCGATCTCGGCCTGCGTCAGCGAACCCGCGAGGCGTACCGCCCGCACCACCCGCTCGAGATTGGCCCGGTGCAGCGACGACTGGGATCCCGGAGTCTCCACGACCATTCCACTCCTGCCGAACCGGACGGGAGCCACGTCGATGAGACCCCGTCGTCTACAACATGTGAACTCTAAGCAAGCCTTCAGGCGCGCTTAGAGTCAAGGGGAAGAACCAGACCGCTGACGCAATGCCCCGAAACATCCGGAAGCGGCCCCGCATTCGGCGGGACCGCTTCCGTTGCGCGAACCGGCCGTCCGGCGGCAGTCGCGTGGAGTGACACCGCGGTCACTTCAAGGTGCCGGCCGTCAGACCGGCCTGCACCTGCCGCTGGAAGGAGAGGTACACGACGAGCACCGGCAGCATCGCGATCGTCATGCCCGCGAAGAGCGCCGGGTAGTCACCCGAGTACCCCTGCTGCTGCGCCAGGTTGACCAGTCCCTGGGCCAGCATCGACCGGTCCGGGTCGCTGCTCGACTGCTGCTGCATCAGGGTCATCGGCAGGATGTACTGGTTCCACTGGCCCAGCACGTTGAAGATGCCCACGCTGATCAGGCCCGGCTTGGCCATCGGCAGCATCACCTGGAAGAACGCCCGGGAGTGGGAGCAGCCGTCGATCATGGCCGCCTCGTGCACCGCCGTGGGCAGGGTCCGGAAGAAGGAGTGCATGAAGAAGACGGTGAAGGGCAGCGAGTAGGCGACGTAGACCAGGATCAGGCCCTGGTAGGTGTTGAGCATGCCCAGGTTGCTGACCATGAAGAACAGCGGCACGAGGGCGAGGTACACCGGGAACATCGCCCCGCCGACGAACAGGTAGAAGACGGCCCGGTTGCCGGGGAACTCGTAGCGCGCCAGAACGTAGGCGGCCATCGACCCCAGCAGCATGGTCAGCGGTACCGAGAACACCAGCACGATCATCGTGTTCACGAAGAACTCGCCGATGCCCTTCTCCCAGGCCCGGGAGAAGGCGTCGAAGGACCACTGCGATGGCCAGGACCAGGCGCTCGCGCCGATCTCCGAGTTGTTCTTGAAGGAGCCGAGGACGATCCATGCCAGCGGCAGGATGATCAACACGCCCCACAGGACCAGGAAGCCGTGCGAGAACACGTTGAGCGTCGCGCCGCTGTCGGCGAAACGTTCCCGGTCCGCTTTCCTGCCGCCGGCGCGCGCGGGCCGTCCGGTGGGGACCGGTGCCGCGGTGGGCTGCTTGATGGGAGTGGCCATGGGATGCGCTCCCCGCTCAGAACTCGATGCGGTCGCGGCGGGAGAACCGCAGCGCGACGGCGGAAAGGATCAGGGTGAGGAAGAGGATGACGACGCCCATGGCGCAGGCGTAGCCGCTCTTGCCGAAGGTGAGGAAGTTGCGCATCAGGTAGGTCGCCATGACCTCGCCGTGGTGGTCGGGGCCGCCGCCGAAATTCGATCCCGGTGTGAGGACCGAGGCCAGGACGAAGAAGTCCATCGCGGCGATGGCGAGGTACACCCAGGCCGTCTGCACGCTGTCCCACAGCAGGGGGAGCGTCACCTTGAAGAAGGTCTGCAGGCGGCCGGCGCCGTCGAGCAGGGCGGCCTCGTAGATGTCCTTGGGAATGGACTGCATGGCCGCCGAGAAGAGCACCAGATAGAAGCCCACACCGGCCCAGATCTGCACGCCCAGCAGGCACCACATGACGAGGTCGGGGCTGTTGAGCCATTCGATCGGGGCGCTCGGGTCCTCGAGGTGCAGTGCGATGAGGATGCCGTTCAGCAGGCCGCTTCCGTCACTGCGGTAGACCGCCTGGAAGAGCACCACGAGAATGGCGACGGAAAGCACCTGGGGGAAGAAGAAAACGATCTTGTAGAAGGCGGATCCGGCCACGCCCCGGACGCCCGTGGTGCCGCCGCGGCCCCCCACATTGAGCATGAAGGCGAAGAAGAGCGCCAGCAGGATCGTGATCACCGGCAGGAACACCAGCAGCAGCACATTGTGCCGCAGCGCCTGCAGGAAGACGTGGTCCCCGAAGAGCTTCGTGTAGTTCTCCAGACCGACGAAGTGCATCTCCTGGGACTGCCCGGACCAGTCCGTCAGGGAATACCCGAAGGTCTGGAGATACGGCCAGATCACGAAGACGACGTAGAGCACGACCGGGAAGAAGAGGAATCCCGCGATGAACGGGTACTTGCGGTGACGCATGGCGCTGCTCCTGCCATCGGGGGGCCGTCGCACCGGGGCCCGCACGCCCCCGGATCCGTGTCCGGGGGCACCGGGCCCCGGTGCGCGAGGGCCGGCGGGGACTAAGAGCCCTTCTTGGCCTTCTCGGCGGCCGCCTTGACCCGCTTCAGCCAGTCGGCGGGCTTGATGCGCTTGGCCATCAGCTCGGCGCTGGCGTTCTGCACGTCGGTGTCGAAGGCGCTCTGCGTGTTGATGTAGCTGTAGTTGAAGACGTTGCTTCCGGCAGCACTGAGCGCGGTGACCGTGGACTTGGTGCCCGGGCGCAGCTGGACGTCGGATCCGACGCCGTCCTTGAGCACGGTCAGCGAGTTGGCCGTCTGAGCGAACGTGCTCGAGGCTTCCTTGGTGAGCATGATCCGCAAGAACTCCAGGCCGCCGGCCTGGTTCTTGGCCTTCTTGGGGACGATGAAGGGCTCACCGGCACCGGCCCGGATCGCCTCGAAGGGCAGCTTGTCGCCCTCGAGCGAGGGAATCGGCAGAAAGGTCATCTCGAAGTCGGACGGAGTGGCCTTGAGCTGCTCGTTCTCCAGCCACGAACCGCAGGGGATGAAGGCGGCCTTGCCCTCGTTCCAGGCGGTCTGCGACTCGATGTGGGTCATGCCGTTGGTGCCGGGGAGCAGGTAGCCCTTGTCGGCGATCTGGTAGACGGACTCGACGGCCACCTTGGCGGCGTCCTCGTCCCACACGGTCGGGTCGAGGCTGTCGATCCGCTTCACCAGCTCGAGTCCGCCGTGCTTGGCGATCAGGTCCATGACCACGATGTTGATGTAGTACGGGTACTTGCCCTGGTGGCAGAAGGGCGCGATGCCCGCCTTCTTGATCTCCTCGGAGAGGGACATGAAGTCGGCCCACGTCTTCGGCGCGGTCCAGCCCTTCTCCTTGAAGAGCTTGCCGGAGTACCACAGACCCCAGACGGTGTAGATGTAGGACAGCTGGTACATCTTGCCGTCGTCGAAGCTGCCGATCTCGATCGTGCCGGGCTGCAGGACGTCCCTGATCTTCTTGCTCGGGTCGTCGATGTAGGGCGCGTCGAGAAGGGGGGTGAGGTCGGTGAGCTGGCCGCTCTTGTAGAGCACGTCCAGCTTGATCTGCTGGGCGCCGGAGTCGTCGACGACGTCCGGGGGGTTGCCGGCGTTGAAGCGGGGCTGGAGCTTTCCGGTGATCTCCTGGGTGCCGAGGTGGCTGATCTTGGCTCCGGAGAACCTCTTCTTGTAGATCTTCTCGAACTCGATGGCGTACGCGTCGCCGTAGCCGCCCTTGAAGATCACGACGTCCAGGGGGGCGTCGTTGGCCACGCCGAACGGGTTGTCCTTGGACTTCTCGCCCTTAGCGGCACCGCCCTTGTCGTTGTTGCCGCCACTGGACGCACAGGCACTCAGCAGACCCGCGGAGGGAGCGGCCAACAGGCCCACCGCTGCCGCCCGCTTGATCAGATCACGCCGGTTGACGTCGGATCTCATGCTCAAGTCCTCACCTTCCCCAGGACCCATGCGGTGCGGAGTTGAATCTGTGCACGGGCAACGCACCCGCCGTTCCCCCCGCGCAAGCCCGCGTTCAGCGGGCCTCCTGGACGCCGACAGGTATAGTCCACTCTTCGTCAACTGGGCAAGGTCATGTGCGCTATTGGCGGCCGGCTTTCCCTAGTTGAGACCTGCCGGTAACGCCGACGGGCCCGCACCCCCGAAGGGGTGCGGGCCCGTCGCCGATACCCGGCGGACGTGATCCTTACTTGCGGATCAGGGAGCGCAGGACGTACTGCATGATGCCGCCGTTGCGGTAGTAGTCCGCCTCACCGGGGGTGTCGATGCGGACCACGGCGTCGAACTCGACGCCGGTGTCGGTCGTCACCTTGACGGTGCGCGGGGTGGTGCCGTCGTTGAGCGCGGTGATGCCGGAGAACGAGAAGGTCTCCTCACCGGTCAGGCCCAGCGAGTCCGCCGAGGAGCCCTCGGGGAACTGCAGCGGCAGCACGCCCATGCCGATCAGGTTGGAGCGGTGGATGCGCTCGTACGACTCGGCGATGACGGCCTTGACGCCCAGCAGCGCGGTGCCCTTCGCGGCCCAGTCGCGCGAGGAGCCGGAGCCGTACTCCTTGCCCGCCAGGACGACCAGCGGGGTGCCGGCGGCCTGGTAGTTCTGCGACGCGTCGTAGATGAAGGAGACCGGGCCGCCCTCCTGCGTGAAGTCGCGGGTGTAGCCGCCCTCGGTGCCCGGCGCGATCTGGTTGCGCAGGCGGATGTTGGCGAACGTGCCGCGGATCATGACCTCGTGGTTGCCGCGGCGGGAACCGTAGGAGTTGAAGTCGCGGCGCTCCACACCGTGCTCGGTGAGGTACGTGCCGGCCGGGGTGTCGGCCTTGATGGCGCCGGCCGGGGAGATGTGGTCGGTGGTGACCGAGTCGCCCAGCTTCGCCAGCACACGGGCGCCGGTGATGTCGGTGACCGGGTCCGGCTCCATGGTCATGCCCTCGAAGTACGGGGGCTTGCGGACGTAGGTGGACTGCGGGTCCCACTCGAAGGTGTTGCCGGTCGGGATCGGCAGCGACTGCCACTGGGCGTCGCCGGCGAAGACGTCCTGGTAGGAGGTGCTGAACATGTCCTGGCCGATCGCGGAGGCGACGACCTCGTTGACCTCCTGCTCGGAGGGCCAGATGTCCCGCAGGAAGACCGGGTTGCCGTCGGTGTCGGCGCCGATGGCGTCCTTGGTGATGTCCACCTTCATGGAGCCGGCGATGGCGTACGCGACGACCAGCGGCGGGGACGCCAGGTAGTTCATCTTGACGTCCGGGTTGATCCGGCCCTCGAAGTTGCGGTTGCCCGACAGCACCGAGGTCACGGCCAGGTCGTGCTCGTTGACGGCCTTGGAGACCTCGTCCGGGAGCGGGCCGGAGTTGCCGATGCAGGTCGTGCAGCCGTACCCGACGAGGTTGAAGCCCATCTTGTCGAGGTACGGGGTGAGGCCGGCGCGGTCGTAGTAGTCCATGACGACCTTGGAGCCCGGGGCCAGGGTGGTCTTCACCCAGGGCTTGCGGGTCAGGCCCTTCTCGACCGCCTTCTTGGCCACCAGGGCGGCGGCGACCATGACGTACGGGTTGGAGGTGTTGGTGCAGGAGGTGATCGCGGCGACGGTGACGGCGCCGTGGTCGATCTCATAGGTCGAGCCGTCGGGGGCGGTGACCACGGTCGGGCGGGTCGGGACCCCGTTGGCGGTGGCCGGGGCGTCGGAGGCCGGGAAGGACTCCTTGCCCGCCTCGTCGGCGGCGTCCTCGACGTAGTTGCGCACGTCGCTCTTGAACTGCTCTGCGGCGTTGGCCAGGACGATGCGGTCCTGCGGGCGCTTCGGGCCGGCGATGGACGGGACGACCGTGGAGAGGTCGAGCTCCAGCTTCTCGGAGAAGTCCGGCTCGGCGGCCGGGTCCAGCCACAGGCCCTGCTCCTTGGCGTACGCCTCGACGAGCGCGAGCTGCTGCTCCGAACGGCCGGTCAGCTTCAGGTAGTTGATGGTCTCCGCATCGATCGGGAAGATCGCCGCGGTGGAGCCGAACTCCGGCGACATGTTGCCGATGGTGGCGCGGTTGGCCAGCGAGGTGGCGGCGACGCCCTCGCCGTAGAACTCGACGAACTTGCCGACGACACCGTGCTTGCGCAGCATCTCGGTGATGGTCAGCACGAGGTCGGTGGCGGTGGTGCCGGTGGGCAGCTCGCCCGTCAGCTTGAAGCCGACGACGCGCGGGATCAGCATGGAGACCGGCTGGCCGAGCATGGCGGCCTCGGCCTCGATGCCGCCGACGCCCCAGCCGAGGACGCCGAGGCCGTTGACCATCGTGGTGTGCGAGTCGGTGCCGACCAGGGTGTCGGGGTACGCCTGGCCGCCTCGGACCATCACCGTGCGGGCCAGGTGCTCGATGTTCACCTGGTGGACGATGCCGGTGCCCGGCGGGACGACCTTGAACTCGTCGAACGCGGTCTGGCCCCAGCGCAGGAACTGGTAGCGCTCCTTGTTGCGGCCGTACTCCAGCTCCACGTTCTGCGCGAAGGAGTCCGGGGTGCCGAACTTGTCGGCGATCACGGAGTGGTCGATGACCAGCTCGGCCGGGGCCAGCGGGTTGATGCGGGACGGGTCGCCGCCCAGCTCCTTGACGGCCTCGCGCATGGTGGCGAGGTCGACCACGCACGGCACACCGGTGAAGTCCTGCATGATCACACGGGCCGGCGTGAACTGGATCTCCTGGCTCGGCTGCGCCTGGGAGTCCCAGCCGCCGAGCGCGCGGATGTGGTCGGCGGTGATGTTCGCGCCGTCCTCGGTGCGGAGCAGGTTCTCCAGCAGCACCTTCAGGCTGTAGGGGAGGCGCGCGGAGCCCTCCACCTTGTCCAGCCGGAAGATCTCGTACGACTCGTCGCCCACCTGCAGGGTGCTGCGGGCGTCGAAGCTGTTCGCCGACACGACAGTCTCCTTCGTAACTTTGCGCGTACCACCGCAATGCTGCCGCTTCGACCCCTGGCCGATCCGCTCAGGTAAGACTAAGTAAGGTCAGCCTCACCTGTAGCGGCAGCGGTGCGCCTGGGCAGATATCTCGATGTCGAGATAACTCTAGTACATCACCGCTGCCCGGTCATGCGCTGGGCCGCCGGATCGTTCCGGGCCGGCTCTCCCGGGAGACGGAGGGGGAACCGGTGCGCGCGCGGCCACCCCGTGCTCAGCGCCTCGGCCTGGAGTGCTTCCCCAGCGGTAGGCGTCGCCGCGGAGCGTCGCGTGCCCGATGGGGGCCACTGTGCGGTGACCGGCCCGCTGACCGGCACGACGCCGGACGGGGCGGGCCGCGGGCGGGAGCCGGGGTGGCCGGGCCGGGAGCCCCGGCCCGGCCACCGTCCACCGGCGGCTGCCGGCACCCCGGGAGTGCCGAGGGCCGGGGCGGGCACCGCCGAGATCAGCGGCGGGGGTCCCGCTCTCGGCGCAAAATCGCGGCCGGGATCGCCATGGCGCGGAAGCGGTCACGGACGGTCCGGATGTCGGGCAGCCTGCCGATCACTTCATGGACGAGCTCATGGGCACGCCCAACCGGCGGCCGCCGGCGGTCCTCAGCAGCCCCGGTGCGGTCGGTGGTCAGGGCGCTGCCGGCGCGGCACATCCTTCTACGACCGGGGCGGCGTCACCGCGTCGGCTCCAGGATGCGCTCGAGTGTCCGGCGGCCCATCGCGCTCATCGTCGGATTGCTCTCGGCGTAGTACCAGACGAGGCCCATCGCCTGTTCGAAGGCCCATGCCCTGCCGCGCTCCCACTCCAGATCGTCGCAGGCCAGTGCCCGCCGGAGCACCTCCCGTGGGCCCGGTCGCAGCAGGTGCCAGGCGCCGACCAGATCCAGCGCCGGGTCGGCCGGGCCGAAGCCGCCGGTGTCGAGTACGCCGCCGAGCCGGGCGCCCGCGACCAGTACGTTGCCGGGAATCAGGTCGCCGTGGCTCATCACATCGGGAGCCGTGCGCGGCAGCTCCCGGAAACGGCTCCACAGGTGGCGCAGCCGGGGCACGTCGAGCAGCCCTTCGCTCTCCTCGAAGCACGTCGCCATCCAGTCGTCGTGGTCGGCGAGGACGCCGCCACGGTTGTCCCCGCTGAAACGCCGCCCCCGCGTCTCGACGTCCCGCAGCCCTGCGATGAAGGCCGCGAGGTCCTCGGCGAAAGCGTGCGACCCGCTCGGGTCGGCGTCGAAGGCGACTGTTCCCGGCAGCCATGTCTGGACCGACCACGGCATGGGGAAACCCGCTCCGGGTTTCCCCAGGGCGACGGGTTCGGGAACGGGGAACCGGGACACCTGTGCCAGCTCCGCGCTCGCCCGGGCTTCGCGTTCCAGGACGGCCAGCGCCTCCGCGGGATCGGTCCGACGCAGCGGGAAACGCGCGGAGAGGTCGTCCCCGACGCGGAAGACGGCGTTGACCGTCCCGGTCGACGGCCGGCGCCGGATCGGCCTGCCGCTCCACTCGGGGAACTGTTCCCGGATCAGGGTCGCGACGATGTCGGTGGTCACGTCCACTTGGTCGTCGTGCATGGTCATGCTCGCAGGCCCTTCCCCGGATCCCTGCCGACAGCCGTACGAGGCGCCGCCGGCGGGCCGGATCAACGGAGACGACCGCCACGTTCGCATGCTCCAGAGCCCTGATCAACCGGGTTTTCGGGCAGGCACCGCCCGATGCCCGGGCGGCGTGACTCCGGCACGGGGCCCCGGAGATCACGCCGCCGGGACCTGCGTCCCGGGCGGCCCCCGCCCACATGCATGTCGGATTCTCGCTAGCCCCGGCCCTCCCGGGCCACGGATGCTGGGGAATGTGCATGAGGACTTCGAGCGCTGTGTGCGCGCCGTGCAGTCGAAGGACGCCCGTTTCGACGGGTGGTTCTTCACCGCGGTGCTGACCACCCGCATCTACTGCCGGCCCGGCTGCCCCGCGATGCCGCCGAAACCAGAGAACATGAGCTTCTACCCGAGCGCGGCCGCTGCCCAGCAGGCCGGCTTCCGCGCCTGCAAGCGCTGCCGCCCCGACGCCGCACCCGGTTCCCCGGAGTGGAACGAGCGGGCGGACCTGGTGGCTCGCGCCATGCGCCTGATCGCCGACGGGGTCGTCGACCGGGACGGTGTGCCGGGGCTCGCGGCACGTCTGGGCTACAGCTCCCGGCAGGTCGAGAGGCAGCTGCGGGCCGAGCTCGGCGCCGGGCCGCTGGCCCTCGCCCGGGCGCAGCGGGCGCAGACGGCCCGGCTCCTGATCGAGACCTCGGCGCTGCCCATGGCCGACGTCGCCTTCGCCGCGGGCTTCAGCAGCATCCGCACCTTCAACGACACCGTGCGCGAGGTCTTCGCGCTCACCCCGAGCGAGCTGCGCACGCGGGCGGCCCGGGCGCGGCATTCCGTACCCGCTCCCGACGTGTCGGGCTCCCTGGCACTGCGGCTGCCCTTCCGGGCGCCGCTGTGCCCCGGCAATCTCTTCGGGCATTTGGCCGCGACCGCCGTGCCGGGCGTGGAGGAGTGGCGGCAGGGCACCTACCGCCGCACCCTGCGGCTGCCGCACGGCCATGGGATCGTGGCCCTGCGGCCCGAGCCCGACCACATCGCCTGCCGGCTCTCCCTCACCGACTGGCGGGATTTGTCGCACGCCATCAGCCGCTGCCGGTGGCTGCTGGACCTGGACGCCGACCCTGTCGCCGTCGACGCGCTGCTGCGGGAGGACCCCCTGCTCGCCCCTTACGTGGACGAGGCTCCCGGGCGCCGGGTGCCGCGCACGGTGGACGGGGCGGAGTTCGCGGTGCGCGCCGTGCTCGGGCAGCAGGTGTCGACCGCCGCGGCGCGCACCCTGGCCGGCCGGCTGGCGGCGGCGCACGGCGAGCCCGTCACCGATCCCGGGGGCGGCCTGACCCGCCTGTTCCCCTCCCCATGGGCGCTGACCGGCCTGGACCCGCAGTCGCTGGCCATGCCGCGCACCCGGCGTGACACCCTGCGGACCCTGGTCGCCGCGCTCACCGAGGAGGGCCTGGACCTGGACGTCGGCAGCGACTGGGAGAAGGCACGGCGGCAGCTCACGGAGCTGCCGGGCTTCGGCCCGTGGTCGGTCGAGGCGGTCGCGATGCGGGCGCTCGGCGACCCGGACGCCTTCCCCGTCACCGATCTGGGCGTACGGCTGGCGGCGGAAAAACTGGGCCTCCCGGCCACCCCCGCCGCCCTCGTCCGGCGGGCCGCCGCCTGGCGACCGTGGCGCGCCTACGCCGTGCAGCACCTGTGGGCCACCGGCGACCACCCGATCAACGTCCTGCCCGACGAACGAGCCTGAGGAACGATCATGTCCCTTCGCACACACACCCTGATCGACAGCCCCGTCGGACCGCTGACCCTGGTCGCGACCGACGGCGTCCTGACCGGTCTCTACATGACCGCGCAGCGCCACCGGCCCCCGGAGGAGTCCTTCGGCATGCGCCGCGCCTCCGACGAGTCCCCGTTCGTCGGGGCCGCCGAACAGCTGGAGGGCTACTTCGCGGGCGAGTTGACCGCCTTCGACCTACCGCTGGACCTGCGCGGCACCCCCTTCCAGCAGCGTGTCTGGGCCGCCCTGCGGTCCATCCCGTACGGCTCGGTGGTGACATACGGTCAGCTGGCGGAGGAGCTCGGCAGCCCCGGCGCGTCGCGCGCCGTCGGGCTCGCGAACGGACGCAACCCGGTCGGCGTCATCGTGCCCTGCCACCGGGTGGTCGGGGCGTCCGGCAGCCTCACCGGATACGGGGGCGGGCTGGAGCGCAAGAGGTACCTGCTGGACCTCGAGCGCGGGTTGACATCTCACATGTGAGATAGTCTCCCCCCATGGGAGACGACTACCTCGCGCGTATCGGCAAGCTCATCCGTGACGCCCGCCAGCACCGCGGCTGGACACAGGCCCAGCTGGCAGAGGCTCTCGGGACGAGTCAGAGCGCGGTGAACCGTATTGAACGCGGTAACCAGAACATCAGCCTTGAGATGATCGCCCGGATCGGTGAGGCGCTCGACAGCGAGATCGTCTCCCTCGGCTACGCGGGGCCCATGCACCTGCGCGTCGTCGGCGGCCGTCGGCTCTCCGGCTCCATCGACGTCAAGACCAGCAAGAACGCGTGCGTCGCACTGCTGTGCGCCACGCTGCTGAACTCCGGACGGACCACCCTGCGCCGTGTCGCGCGGATCGAGGAGGTCTACCGCATCCTGGAGGTGCTCAGCAGCATCGGCGTGCGCACCCGCTGGATCAACGACGGCAACGACCTGGAGATCGTCCCGCCCGCGCGGCTCGAGCTGGACGCCATGGACACCGACGCCGCCCGCCGCACCCGCAGCGTGATCATGTTCCTCGGGCCGCTCATGCACCGCACCGACCGCTTCCGCATCCCGTACGCGGGCGGCTGCGACCTCGGCACCCGTACCGTCCAGCCGCATATGACCGCGCTGCGGCACTTCGGGCTGGACGTGACCGCCACCAGCGGGATGTACCACGCCCGGGTCACCCCCTCGGTGGCCCCGCGGCGGCCCATCGTCCTGACCGAGCGCGGCGACACCGTGACGGAGAACGCGCTCCTGGCGGCCGCCCGGCACGACGGGGTGACCGTGATCCGCAACGCCAGCTCCAACTACATGGTCCAGGACCTGTGCTTCTTCCTCGAGGAGCTGGGCGTGCGAGTGGACGGCATCGGCACCACCACGCTGACCGTGCACGGCATCAAGGACATCGACCGGGACGTGGACTACGCGCCCTCCGAGGACCCGGTGGAGGCCATGAGCCTGCTGGCCGCGGCCGTGGTCACCGAGTCCGAGCTCACCATCCGCCGGGTGCCGGTGGAGTTCCTGGAGATCGAGCTGGCGGTCCTGGAGGAGATGGGCCTGGACCATGAGCGCACGGCCGAGTACCCCGCCGCCAACGGCCGCACCCGGCTGATCGACCTCACCGTGCGCCCCTCCAAGCTGCGCTCCCCCATCGACAAGATCCACCCCATGCCCTTCCCAGGCCTCAACATCGACAACGTGCCCTTCTTCGCGGCCATCGCCGCCACCGCGCAGGGCTCGACCCTCATCCACGACTGGGTCTACGACAACCGCGCCATCTACCTCACCGAGCTGACCCGGCTCGGCGCCAACGTCAAACTGCTGGACCCGCACCGGGTGCTGGTCGAGGGCCCGACCCGCTGGCGCAGCGCCGAGATGATGTGCCCGCCGGCCCTGCGGCCCGCCGTGGTGACGCTGCTGGCGATGCTCGCCGCCGAGGGCACCTCGGTGCTGCGGAACGTGTACGTCATCAACCGCGGCTACGAGGAACTGGCCGAGCGCCTCAACTCCATCGGGGCGCAGATCGAGACCTTCCGCGACATCTGACCGGCGTGGTGCCGTGCCCCTTGGAGGCAAGGGGCACGGCTGAAGCGGCCCCGCGCAGCCGACGCACCGAAGGACCCGCGGTCTGGTCTCCGCGGGGCCATTCGCATGTACCGCGGAGAGTCGTCCGCGGTCACACGAGGGGGCTGTCCGGCATGGACTCCCAACGCGGCTCCCTCGGCGGCCACCCTCGCGGGAACGACTTCTCGCGCAGCAACCGCCGCAGGAACTCGGTCACTCCCCCGTCGACCAGCAGGAAGGCCGGGCACTGACGGAATGCCACGGCGACCTGCCATCGCTCACCGGCCACGCCGGGTACGAGCAGGCAGACGTCGCCGTTCCAGCCGTGATACGCCCAAGGTACGACGCTGTCCCACGCGGCCACCACCGGCGCGGCGATGTCCGGCACATCCTGGAACGCGGCATGCAGGTCCCGCCGCAACTCACGCATGAAAGTCAGCAGCGGGTCATCGCCCTGGGGGTGCGGAACGAAGAGGTGCTCGAAGAGAACACCGTCGCCGAATCCGTCGACGAGCTCCTTGTAGTCGTCGGGGAGTTCGCGGCCGAGCCAGTCCTCCACGGCCTGCCAGGACTCGGGGGAGGCGGGGCGGAAACGCTCCCGCTCCCCCAGGAGCGATTCGATGGGGCCCGGCAACTCCGTTACCTCTCGTGGGTCTTGGAGGAGCACACCGGGTCCTCGCCGGCCGCCGAGTCGATCACGTGGCAGTCGACGTCCATGCCGCGGTTTCTGTGCGCCTCCACGTGGCTTACGTTCAGGATTCCGGAATGCGGTCCCGGTACACGGGCGTCCCCTCGTAGTGCACTACCGGGCTGCCCCTGATCTGGTTGGCGATGGGTTCTCGATCGTAATCATCGTCGGCGTGTTCGCGGCGCGGTGCAGCGGCACCAGGTTGCGCAGGCCGGTGCCGGAGCCACCGATCCGGCAGCCCGCGAGGTGACCGCGAGGGCGGTTGCGGCCCGGCGGGAGCTTCCAGAAGTCCTGGGTGTCACCATGCCGGGCCGTCACCAGGCGGTCCCGGTGCCGCCGGCAGTGTCCTCCGGCCCGGAGAAGTTGCCGCCGATGCCGGTGGCTCACGCGGTCGCGACGGCCGGGAGCAGGGGGCGTGCCGGTGGGGCCGGGAACCCCTTGGCTCCCCGCGAGGCAGCCGTGATAGTCATGCTTCCGTCACGGATCATGGCCCGGGGGGAAGGGCCAGGCCAGGAGGGGGTCTTCATGAGTTCGGTCCGCCGGCATCCCGGCGTCGCGGCGGCGCCGGGGATACCGGAGCGCACGCCCGCGTTCTCGCTGAAGCGTTGGGCGCCACGTCCGCCGGCCCGGGTGGACCCGGCGCTCGGCGAGCCCGCTCTCGCGCGGCTCCGCACGTCCGCCGCGGCCGCCGACTGGCCCGCTGTGAAGGAGCAGTTGTCCGCGGTGACGGACGGCTGGGAGCTGAGCTGGCTGGTCGACAACGCCCTCGACGTCGGCGGCTACGAGCGGTGGTTGCCCAAGGTCGTCGAAGCGGAACCCGAGTGCGGGACGGCCCTGCTGGTGGCGGGGGCACGGCAGGTGCAATGGGCCTGGGAGGCCCGCACCAGGGCCCGGGCCTCCCAGGTGTCCCAGGAGCAGTTCCGGGTGTTCCACGAGAGGCTCGAAGCGGCGGAGGACCTGCTGTACCGGGCCGCCGAGCGCGAGCCGGAGTCAGCCGCCCCGTGGTACTTCCTGCAGCGGTCCGGCCGGGGGCTGGGGGTCGGCGCCGACCTCGCGCGCCTCCGCTTCGAGGCGACGGTTCGGCGCTGCCCCGGGCACCTGGGCGCCCATCTGGAGCGCCTGCAGCAGGTGTGCCGCAAGTGGGGCGGCTCGTACGAGGAGATGCACGCCTTCGCCCGGGAGTCGATGCTCGGCGCCCCCGAGGGCAGCGCGCTCGGGGTGCTTGTCGCCGTCGCTCATCTGGAGCACTGGCTCGATCTCGAGCCCGGTCGCGACAGCGCCTACATCCTGAGCGACGCGGTGGCGGAGCAACTGCACGAGGCCGCGGACCGCTCGGTCCGCCACCCCGCCTTCGGGCGCCCCACCGGCTGGGCGCACGTCCTCAACACCTTCGCCATGTCCTTCTCCCTGACCGGCGAGAACCCGTCCGCCGCCGCGGTGTTCGCGGCGCTCGGCGGACTCGTCACCGCCGACCCCTGGGAGTACCTCGACAGCGCCGACCCGCGGGTGCCCTACCGCGCCATGCGCTCCGCGGCCGGCCGCCACTGACCGCCGCCGCCCCACCGCCCGTCCGCCCACGCCGGCACCCCTGCGTTCGCGCACCGACCAGAAGGCCACCCAGGTGTCCCAGCCCACGTCCCCGTCACCGTCCCAGACAGCCCACACCTTCCAGGTAGACCTGCGCGGCCTGGTCGACCTTCTCTCCCACCACCTCTACTCCAGCCCCCGCGTCTACCTCCGGGAACTGCTGCAGAACGCCGTCGACGCGATCACCGCCCGGCAGGCGGTCCAGCCGGGCGCGCCGGCGAGGATCACCGTGCGGACCGGTGAGACGCTCAGCGTCACCGACACCGGTGTCGGGCTGAGCGAGGCCGATGTGCACACCTTCCTCGCCACCATCGGGCGCAGCTCCAAGCGCGCCGCAGACGGGGAGATCGAGGCCGCCCGCGGCGACTTCATCGGCCAGTTCGGCATCGGCCTGCTCGCCTGTTTCGTGGTGGCCGACGAGATCACCGTGGTCAGCCGCCCGGCCACCGCCTCCGGCGCCGGCGCCGTCGAATGGCGCGGTCGCTCCGACGGCAGCTACACGATCCGCACGCTCCCCGCCGACGCGCTGCCCGAGCCGGGCACGCGCGTGACGCTGACCCCGCGCGCGGACGCCCGCGAGTGGACGGAGCCCGAGCGGGTCGCCTCGCTGGCCCGGCACTACGGCAGCCTGCTGCGGCACGAGGTCACCGTCGTCGACCCGCGCGGCGAGAGCGCCCAGGTCAACGAGACCCCGCCGTGGGAACGACGCCACGGCTCGCCGCTCGCCCGCGCCGAGGCGCTGGCCGAGCACTGCCGCGCGACGTTCGGCTTCACCCCGCTCGACACCATCGACCTCGACCTGCCCGTCGCCGGGCTGCGCGGTGTGGCGTACGTCCTGCCGACCGCGGTGAACCCGTCGGAGCGGGCCGGGCACCGGGTGCATCTGAAGGGCATGCTGCTCTCGGACCGGGCCGCCGAACTCCTCCCGGACTGGGCCTTTTTCGTCCGCTGCGTCGTGGACGTCACCAGCCTGCGCCCGACGGCCTCGCGTGAGGCGCTGTACGAGGACGAGACGCTGGCCGCCGTCCGCGAGGCCCTCGGCGCCCGTATCCGGGACTGGCTGACCGGGCTCCCGGCCAGCGACCCGGTGCTGCTGCAGCGCTTCATCGACAGCCACCACCTCGCCGTCAAGGCGCTGGCCCGCTATGACGACGCGCTGCTGCGGATGCTGCTGCCGTGGCTGCCCTTCGAGACCACGGACGGCAACGTCACCCTGGAGGAGTTCGCCCGCGCCCACCCCACGGTGCTGGTCACCCGCAGCGTCGACGAGTTCCGGCAGGTCGCCCCGATCGCGGCGGCGGCCGGGCTGGGCGTCGTCAACGGCGGTTACACCTACGACCGGGACCTGGTGCACCGGCTGCCGGAGATCCGTCCCGGCACCACGGTCACCGACCTGGACCCCGCCACGGTGACGGCGCACCTCGACCCCGTCGACTCGGCCGCCGAGATCTCCGCCGCCTCCTTCCTGACCGTCGCCCGCGAGGTCGTCGGCCAGTACGACTGCGACGTCGTGCTGCGGGCCTTCCAGCCGGTCACGGCGCCCGCGCTGCTCCTGGACAACCGCGAGGCGCGCCACGAGCGCACCCGGGCCGGGCTCGCGGAGAGCAGCGACGGTCTGTGGGCGGACATCCTCGGCTCCCTGCGCACGCAGGCCCCGCGGGCGCAGCTCGTCCTCAACCACCTCAACCCGCTGGTGCGCCGGGCCGCCGGCATCACCGAGCGGGGGCTGGCGCTCTCCACGGCAGAGGCCCTGTACGGGCAGGCGCTGCTGCTCACCCGGCGGCCGCTGAAGGCATCGGAGAGCGCGCTGCTCAACCGGGCCTTCATCGGCCTGCTCACCCATGCCATGCACGACCAGGACACGCCCACGTCCGGTCCGGACGCCGAGGAGCACTGATGCTGGACACCCCCGAAGCCGTGTTCGAGGCGCTCCGCGAGAACAACGAGCGCCCCTACGGGACGCCGCGTACGGTGACGGCCGAGGAACTGGTGGAGGCGGCCGCGCAGTTCGAGGAGAAGGACGTCCTCGTCACGGCGCTGCTCGAACTCATGACGGCGTACGAGTACGCCGCAGAGCACCGCAAGTCCCCGGTGGTCTTCGCCCGGATCCTGAAGCTGTGGGAGGAGGCGCCCGGCTCCTTCAGCGAGTGGGAGGCCCGCCAGGTGCTGTGGCGTTACAAGTGGGTCACGACCTCGCTGCTCCAGGTGCCCGACGTCCCGCTCACGGCGGTCGACGGGTGGGTCGCCCAGATGGGCGAGCGCTACCGCTCCGCCGGCGAGGGCGTGCAGCCGGTGGCGGCGATGCGGCACCGCATCGCCGCGCACACGGGCGCGGACCTCGACGCGGCCTGGGACCTGTGGGTCACCCGGCCCCGGGAACCGCTCAGCGACTGCCTGGCCTGCGAGACCCGGCACCAGGGGCTGCACCACCTGGCGGCGGGCGACGACGATCAGGCCCTGAGCGTCTGGGAACCGGTCCTGACCGGCGTCCAGAGCTGCGAGGAGGAGCCCTGGGTCACCCAGGCCCACGCCCTGCTGCCGCTGCTGCGCCTCGGCCGCACCGACGAGGCCCGCTCGTACCATCTGACCGGCTACCGGCACGCCCGGGGCCGCGTCGGCATGGCCGAAGAGGTCGGACTGCACGTGGAGTTCTGCGCGCTGTCGGGCAACGAGGGCCGGGCGCTGGAGATCCTCGCCGAGAACCGCGCCCTCTTCGACGTCACCGGGGCACCGCTGTCGCTGCTCGGCTTCCTGACCGGGGTCGAGGTGCTCACCCGGCGCCTGGTCGACCAGGGGTACGACACGACGCCCGTCGCCGGACCACTGGGACGCACCTGGACGGCCCGGGAACTGCTGGAGCACGTGCGCGAGCAGGGTGACGCCCTGGCCACGGCCTTCGACCGGCGCAACGGCACCGCCACCGTCGGCGACCGCCGCCGGGCCCGGCTCGAGCGGCGACCGCCGCTCGCCGAGCCGCTGCCGCTCGGGCTGCGCACCGCGACCGTGCCGTCCCCTGAGGGCGCGCCCGCCGTCCCGGCGCCTGCCGCGGCCGCGGCCGTGCCGGAGGTGCCGGAGGACTTCGTCGCACTGGTCGAGCGGGCCCGCGAGATGGACGACGCGGGCCGTCCCGGGGACGCGGAGCTGTGGCGCGAGATCGCCGGGCGCGTCGGGGCCGAAGGCCATGTCCACGACCCCCGGCTGGGCTCGGAGGCGCGCCTGCGGGGCGAACTGGCCGAGCACCGCGCCTTCGCGGCCCTGGAGGAGGAGGACCTGGCGGCGGCGAGGGCCGCACTCGCCGAGGCACGGGAGCTGTTCGCCGAGGCCGGCCTGCCCGGGCGGGTGCTGGCCGCCCGTGCCCGGCTGGCCTCGGTGGGCGAGGAGCCCGGCGCGGAGGCGGGCGGGGCGTGGGCGGAACTGGACGCGGTGCTGCCCGAGGCCCGTGCGCTGGTGGACGGTGCCGTGGTGGACGGTGCCGCCACCTCTGAGGTCCGGCGGGCCTACCTCGTGGTGCTGCAGTGCCGGGCCTTCCTCGCGCACACCGAGGCGACGGCCGCGCTGCCCGACGTCCCGGAGCGGACGCGCGAGCGCTTCGAGGCCGCGGTGGCCGAGGCCGTGGCGGAGTCCGAGCGGCTGGGCTCCCCGGAGCGCACCGCCAACGCCCGGATGTTCGTTGCGGATCTCGCGGCGCGCTCCGGGGAACTGGACCGGGCCGAGCAGGAGCTGCGGAACGTGCTGCGGGCCGTGGAGGAGGCCGGGACGCCCTGGCGGGCCACACGCCCGAGGGGGCTGCTCGGCCAGGTGCTGCTGCAGCAGCACCGCCCCGAGGAGGCCATGGAGCAGTTCCGCGGCGCGCTCGCGTCGGCCGCCGCGTACGGCGACACCGCGTTCCCGGTGGCGCGCACCCACGCGCTGCTCGGCCACGCCGCCCACCACGCGGGCGACCTGGGCGCCGCCGTGCGCCATCTGTCCGACGCGGCGGCGCGGCTGGACCGTGAGGGCGACGCTCCCGGCGCCGCCGAGCTGCGGGTGGAGTTGGCGGATGTGCTCGCCCGCGCCGACCGGCAGGCGGACGCCGTCGCCGTGCTGGAGTCGCTGGTCTCGGACGAGGCCGCGGCCGCGGCCGCCATGGACGAACGCGCCCTGGCCCAGGCCCGGCTGCTGCTGGCACGGGGTCTGCGGGAGCTGGCGGAGCACCGCGCGAGCGCCGAGCAGTTCCTGCTGCTCGCCGACGCCGTCGAGCCGTGGGAGGAGCAGTCCACCCACACGCTCGTGGCCTCCGAGGCCGCCGTCGCCCTGCTGGCGGCCGGCCGCGAGGACGCGGCGCGCGCCGCGTACGAGCGCGCCGTCGCCTCGCACGCCAAGGGACCGAACCCGCACGCGGTCGCGGAGATGATGCGGGACTTCGCGGCGCACGCCGTGTCGGCCGGTGGCCCCGAGGGCCTGGAGGCGGCCTTGGGCCACCTGCGCGAAGCCGACGAGGTGGTGGCGGCCGTCCCTGCGGACGACGAGGACATCGCCCTCTGGTACGAGACCGGCTCCACGCACTACCGGCGCGGCAGGGTCTACGCCGGCGCCGAGCGCTTCACCGAGGCGCTCGCCGAACTGGAGCGGGCGATCGCCGCCCACGAGGAGGGCGGACCCCGGGGTGAGGCGCCGCGCGCCGAGGCCGTCCGGGTCGCCGCGCTGGTCGAGGCGAACGGGCTGGACCGACCTCAGGCCGCCCTGGCGCGCCTGCGTGCGGCGGTCGTCCGCTGCCGGGAGGCCGGGCTCGACCACGCGGTCGAGATCCTCTCCCGCCTCGCCGACGAGGTCTCCTCGCGCCGCCGGGGCTGACGCCCCGGGACGAAGACGGCGACCGTCCCGGAGGGCGGTCGCCGTCCGCCCCGAGGGTGGTGGGCCGCCCCGCCGGGCGGGTCCGGGGGCGGACGGGCTTCAAGGACACACCTCGGATACAGCGGTTTTCGTCCGCGGTCTCGACCACCGCACCGGCCGGCACCTCGACGCGACGAGCCCACCGGTCGGCGTCGCCTTCGCCCGGACCGGGCCTGGTCGCCGGCCCCGGCAAAGGCCCTGTCTTGCCTGCCTTGCCTGCCTTGCCTGCCTTGCCTGCTTTGCCTGCCTTACCTGCCTTACCGGGTCAGGACAGCACGGCCAGGCCGTCGAGTTCGACCATGGCCTCCTCGTCCCACAGGCGGGTGATGCCGATGACCGCCATCGCCGGGTAGTCGCGGCCGGCCAGGGCCCGCCAGATGCGGCCGAGTTCGGGCGCGTGGTCGCGGTAGGCGGCGACATCGGTGGTGTGGACGGTGAGCCGGGCGAGGTCGGCGGGGCTCCCGCCGGCGGCCTCGAGCGCGGTGAGCAGATTGATCAGCGCGTGCTCGAACTGGGCGGGCAGGGTGTCCCCGACGACCTTGCCCGAGGAGTCCAGCGCGGTCTGGCCCGCGAGGAGGACGAGGGTGCGGCCGGTGGCGGTGACGGCGTGGCTGAAACCGGTCGGCGGCGAGAGCTCGGGCGGGTTGATCCGGTGGAGGGTCATGCGAAGAGCTCCTTGGCGATGATGGACCGCTGGACTTCGGTGGCGCCTTCGTAGATTCGCGGTGCGCGGACCTCGCGGTAGAGGTGCTCCAGGAGGTGGCCGCGCTCCAGGGCCCGGGCCCCGTGGATCTGCACCGCGGCGTCGACGGCGTACTGGGCGGTCTCCGTGGCGAAGAGCTTGGCCATGGCGGAACTGCGGGCGGTCCCCGCGTCGCCGCGGTCGTAGGCCTCGGCGGCGGCGTAGACCAGCAGGCGGGCGGCCTCGGTACGGGTGGCGATCTCGGCGAGGACGTGCGCGACGGCCTGAAGGTCCTTCAGGGGCGCGCCGAAGGCGGTCCGGGAGGCGGCGTGGGCGGTGGCCGCGTCGAGAGCGGCCTGCGCCATCCCGACCGCGAAGGCGCCGACGCTGGGCCGGAAGCGGTTGAGGGTGGTCATGGCGACCCGGAAACCTCGGTCGACCTCGCCGAGCACGTCCTGCTCCCCGACCGGTACGGCGTCGAAGCGCAGCCGCCCGATGGGGTGCGGGGAGAGCATGTCGAGGGGTTCGCCGGTGAGCCCCGGGCGGTCGGCGGGGACCGCGAAGGCGGTCACGCCGCGGGCGCCGGCGCCGGGGGCGGTCCGGGCGAAGACCGTGTAGACGTCGGCCTCGGGGGCGTTGGAGATCCAGCACTTCTCGCCGGTGAGCCGCCAGCCGCCGTCCGGTGCGGGCTCCGCGGCCAGTTCGAGGGCGGCGGCGTCGGAGCCGGCGCCGGGCTCGGTCAGGGCGAAGGCCACGACGGCCTCGCCGGAGACGACCCGCGGGATCCATCGCGCGGCCGGTTCCGGGGACTGCAGCAAGGGGTGGGCGCCCAGGCCCTGAAGGGCGAGCGCCGTCTCGGCCTCGGTGCACTCACGGGCCAGGGACTCGCGCAGCAGGCAGAGCTCCAGCGCGGTGCCGGGGAAGAGGCGGCCCAGCAGGCCGAGTTCGCCGAGGGCGGCGAGCAGCGGGCGGTTGACCCGCCCGGGTTCGCCGGACGCCGCGAGCGGCCGGAGCCGTTCGGCGGCCCAGTCGCGGACCTGTGCGCACCACTTGAGCTGTTCCGGGTCGAGCGCGAACGATGCCACGCGGCACCTCCCGTATCGCGTACCGTTGACTGCCGTCACAAACACGTTACGCTGAATCCGTCCGCAACCAGGGGCCAACGAGGGGCGAACCCGCCATGGACCTGCTGCCGTCAGCACACGTGGACACGTTCCCGCGGGATCACCTGCCGCCGCGTGACCAGTGGCCCGTCCTCACCCAAGACCTCCCCGAGCTGGCCTATCCGGACCGGCTCAACTGCGGTGCCGAACTCCTCGCCGCCGGCCTGCCCGAGGCGCCCTGCCTGCGGATGCCGGGCGGCGAGGTCTGGTCGTACGCGGACCTGCGCGCCGCCTCCGACCGCATCGCGCACGTGCTGACCGACGATCTCAAAGTGGTGCCCGGCAACCGCGTGCTGCTGCGCGGCCCCACCACGCCCTGGTTGGTGGCGTGCTGGTTCGCCGTCATGAAGGCCGGGGCGGTGGCGGTGACGGTGCTGGCGGCGCACCGCCCGCACGAGCTGGCGACGATCTGCGAGATCGCCGCGGTCCGGCACGCGCTGTGCGACGTCCGCGCGGTCGACGACCTCGCCAAGTGCGAGGCCCCGGGGCTGCGCATCACCACGTACGGCGGTGAGGCGCCGGACGACCTGCTGCGGCTCGCCGCCGGGCGCCCGGACTCCTACGCCGCGGTGCCGACCTCGTCCGACGACGTCGCGCTGATCGCCTTCACCTCCGGCACGACAGGACGCCCCAAGGGGTGCATGCACTTCCACCGGGACGTGCTGGCGATCGCCGACACCTTCTCGGCGCACATACTGCGGCCCACCGCCGTGGACGTGTTCGCCGGCAGCCCGCCGCTCGGCTTCACCTTCGGACTCGGCGGCCTGGTCGTCTTCCCCCTGCGGGCGGGGGCGTCGGCGCTGCTCATGGAGCAGGCCGGACCCGAGCAGCTCGCCCGGGCCGTCGCGGAGCACTCGGTGACGGTGCTGTTCACCGCGCCCACCGCCTACCGGGCGATACTCGCCTCGCACGGCTCGCGCGACCTCTCCTCGCTGCGGCGCTGCGTGTCCGCGGGCGAGAATCTGCCCGAGGCGACCTGGCACGCCTGGCGCGAGGCGACGGGGCTGCGCATCATCAACGGCATAGGGGCCACGGAGATGCTGCACATCTTCATCTCCGCGGCCGACGACGCGATCCGCCCGGGCACCACCGGCCTGCCGGTCCCGGGCTTCCAGGCCCGGGTCGTCGATCCCGTGACGCTCTCCCCCGTACCGGACGGCGAGCCGGGACTGCTCGCCGTGCGCGGCCCCACCGGCTGCCGCTACCTGGCCGACGAACGGCAGCGGGAGTACGTGCGGGACGGCTGGAACCTTACCGGCGACACCTACGTGCGCGAGGCGGACGGCTACTTCCGCTACGTGGCCCGCGCCGACGACATGATCATCTCGTCGGGGTACAACATCGCGGGCCCCGAGGTCGAGGATGCGCTGCTGCGCCACCCCGACGTGCGGGAGGCGGCGGTCATCGGTGTGCCGGACGACCAGCGCGGCCAGATCGTCCGGGCCTGCGTCGTGCTGCGCGACGGGCCGCCGCGCGACGAGCACACGGCCGAGGCGCTGCGCGCCTTCACCCGGGAGGAGATCGCGGGCTACAAGTGCCCGCGCGAAATCGTCTTCCTCGACGCCCTGCCCCGCACGCCCACCGGGAAGCTGCAGCGCTTCCGGCTGCGCGACCTACAGTGATCGCGTGACCGAGCACACCCCCAGTTCACTGATCCTCACCTTCTTCGGCGCCTACGGCCGGGCCGACGGCTGGGACGGGCGGATACCCGTCGCCGGGCTGATCCGGCTGATGGGCGCCGTCGACGTGGACCCGCAGTCGGTGCGCTCGGCGGTCTCCCGGCTCAAGCGCCGCGGGCTGCTGGAGCCGGACCGGGTCGGCGGCGCCGCTGGCTACGGCCTGTCCGAGGACGCCCGGCAGCTGCTCGCCGACGGCGACCGGCGCATCTACGGTCACCCGGCCGGCGGTGCGGGGGACGGGGAATGGGTGCTCGCGGTCTTCTCCGTCCCGGAGAGCGAACGCCACAAGCGGCACCTGCTCCGCTCCCGGCTGGCCCGGCTGGGCTTCGGCACCGCCGCACCGGGCGTGTGGATCGCGCCCGCCCGCCTCCGCGAGGAGGCGCAGCACACCCTGCGCCGGCTCGGCCTCGACCCGTACGTGGACCTCTTCACCGGTGCCCACCTCGGCTTCGAGCCGACGGCCGCGGCCGTGCGCCGCTGGTGGGACCTCGACGCCGTCGCCGAGCGCCACCACGCCTTCCTCGGCGCCCACGAGCCGGTGCTGCGCTCCTGGGCCGCCCGCCGGACCACCCCGCCGCAGGAGGCCTTCGCGGACTACCTGCGCGCCCTCGACTCCTGGCGCCGCCTCCCCTACGCCGACCCCGGCCTGCCGCCCGCCCTCCTCCCGCCCGACTGGCCCGGCGGGCGCGCGGCAGCGGTCTTCGAGGACCTGCACGCGCGGCTGCGCGACGCGGGAGCGGCGTTCGCGCGGTCAGTCGATCGCATGACGTGACCGGCCCCCGCGGCTGATCGTTGGGCACGACGCACGCCCACGCCGCCCGGCGGGGCATAACCTGGCCGCATCGGAGCGAAACCATGACGATCGAGGAGGTACGCGAGATGGCACTGCCCGCGACCGAACGCTCGGGCTCCGGCGGCGACGCGGTGCTCGCCGCCTTCCTCGACCTCACGGTCCCCGAGGGGTACCGCGCCGAGCTGATCGAGGGGGAGATCGTCGTGACCCCGCCGCCCGACGGAGACCACGAGGACATCCTCGGCCGCTTCGTCCGCCAATTGATCCGCAAGTCCCCCGCAGAGTTCTACACCTCCGGCGCCAGAGGGCTCATCACTCCTGCCGGGCGCTTCATCCCCGACCTGACGGTGGGCCCCGAAGGCGTGTTCGCCGGCAAGGACTCGTGGTGCGCCCCTGACGGCGTGGTCATGACCGTCGAGGTGACGCCGACCCGACCCGACAAGGACCGCGGCCCGAAGCGGCGCGGCTACGCGGCCGCCGGCATCCCCTTCTACCTGCTGGTGGACCGCACCGAGGGCACCGTGAGCCTCTACAGCGAGCCGGACGCCGAGGACTACCGCCAGGACGTCCGGGTGCTGTTCGGCAAGGAGCTCGAGCTTCCCGAGCCCTTCGCGTTCGCCCTCGACACCTCCCTCTTCGGCTGACCCCGGGCCGGCCGCGCCTCACACGTCCAGCGTGAGCCGGGGCCGGGGGGCGTCGGTGCGGCCCGTGGGCGGGCGGCGGCTGCCCGCCTGGTACGGGAGGGGCCAGGGGGCGCCGGGGCCGGAGTAGCCCTGCTCGGCGGCGGCGTGCAGCGTCCAGTGGGGGTCGTAGAGGTGAGGGCGGCCGAGCGCGCACAGGTCGGCGCGCCCGGCGAGGAGCAGGGAGTTGACGTCGTCCCAGGAGGAGATGGCGCCGACCGCGATGACGGGCACGCCCACTTCGTTGCGGATCCGGTCGGCGTAGGGGGTCTGGTAGGAACGGCCGAAGTCGGGGGCCTCGTCCGGGACGACCTGGCCGGTGGAGACGTCGATGGCGTCGGCGCCGTGGGCGGCGAAGGCCCGGGCGATCTCGACCGCGTCGCCGGCGGTCGTTCCGCCCTCGGCCCAGTCGGTGGCGGAGATGCGGACGGTCATCGGCCGGTCGTCGGGCCACACCTCGCGGACGGCGTCGAAGACCTCCAGCGGGAAGCGCAGCCGCCCGGCCAGGTCGCCGCCGTAGGCGTCGGTGCGCCGGTTGGTGAGCGGCGAGAGGAAGGACGACAACAGGTAGCCGTGGGCGCAGTGCAGCTCCAGCAGGTCGAACCCGGCGCGTGCGCCGCGCGCGGCGGAGGCGGCGAACTGATCGCGGATCGCGGCGAGCCCGGCGGCGTCCAGGGCGTCCGGGACCTGGCTGACCCGTGGGTGGTACGGCAGCGGGGAGGGCGCGGTAAGCGGCCAGTTGCCCTCGGGGAGCGGCTGGTCGATGCCCTCCCACATCAGCCGGGTGGAGCCCTTGCGGCCGCTGTGGCCGAGCTGGAGGCCGATGGCGGCGCCGGGCCGGGCGTGGACGAAGTCGGTGACGCGACGCCAGGCGGCCTCGTGCCCGTCCGTCCACAGGCCCGTGCAGCCGGGGGTGATCCGGCCCTCGGGGCTGACGCAGACCATCTCGGTCATCACGAGGCCGGCGCCGCCGAGGGCGCGGGCGCCGAGGTGGACGAGGTGGAAGTCGCCGGGGGTGCCGTCGGTGGCGGAGTACATGTCCATCGGCGAGACGACGACACGGTTGCGCAGGGTCAGCCCGCGCAGGGTGAAGGGGGTGAACATGGGCGGGGTGTCCGGCCCGGTGCCGAACTCCCGCTCCACCGAGGCGGTGAACGCCCGGTCGCGCAGCCGCAGGTTGTCGTGGGTGACCCGGCGGCTGCGGGTGAGCAGGTTGAAGGCGAACTGCCGGGGCGGCTGGGCGGTGTACTGCCCCAGGTGCTCGAACCACTCGAGGCTGGCCCGTGCGGCGCGCTGCGTGCTGGCGACCACCGGCTTGCGCTCGGCCTCGTAGGCGGCGAGCGCCTCCGGGACGCCGGGCTGTTCGTGCAGGCAGGCGGCGAGGGCGAGGGCGTCCTCCATGGCGAGCTTGGTGCCGGAGCCGATGGAGAAGTGCGCGGTGTGGGCGGCGTCGCCGAGCAGCACGATGTTGCCGTGCCTCCAGCGTTCGTTGACGACGGTGGTGAAGGCGATCCAGCGGGAGCGGTTGCCGCGCAGGCCGTGGCCGTGCAGTGCCTCGGCGAAGATCTTCTCGCAGCGGGCGACGGACTCGGCCTCGTCGAGCCTGTCCAGTCCGGCGCGCCGCCAGACGTCCTCGTGCATCTCGACGATGAAGGTGCTGGCGTCCTGCCGGTACGGGTAGCCGTGGGCCTGCATCACGCCGTGCTCGGTCTCGGCGATCTCGAAGCGGAAGGCGTCCAGCACAAGGTCGGTGGCGAGCCAGATGTAGCGGCAGCCGTGCCCGGTGAGGGTCGGCCGGAAGACGCCGGCGTGGGCGGCTCGGGTGGCGCTGCCCGCTCCGTCGGCGGCGACGACGAGGTCGTGGTCGCGGGCCAGCGCCTCCGCCGCCGGGGCGGCTTCGCGGGTGCGGACGGTCACGCCGAGATCCCGGCAGCGGTCGTGGAGGATCGCCAGCAGGGTGCGCCGGTCCACCGCCGCGAAGCCGTGGCCGCCGGAGGTGACGGCACGGCCGCGGTGGCGCACGTCGATGTCGTCCCAGCGGGTGAACTCCCGTTCCAGAGCGCGGAAGACGACCGGGTCCGCGTGCTCGATGCCGCCGAGCGTCTCGTCGGAGAGCACGACGCCGAAGCCGAAGGTGTCCTCGGGCGCACCACGCTCCCAGACGGTGATGTCCCGTTCCGGGTCCAGGCGTTTGAGCAGCGCGGCCGTGTAGAGCCCGCCCGGGCCGCCGCCGATGATGGCCGCCCGCACGGCTACCGGCCCTTCCAGTTGGGGCTGCGCTTCCCGGTGAACGCGGCGTGGAACTCGGCGTAGTCCTCACTGGTCATCAGCAGCGCCTGGGTCGCGGCGTCCATCTCCACGGCGGCGCCGAGCGGCATGTCGAGTTCCGCGGTGAGCAGGGCCTTGGTCTGGGCGTACGCCAGCGCGGGGCCGGCGGCCAGGCGTTTGGCGAGGGCGGCGGCGCTCGCGTCGGCCTGGCCGTCGTCGACGAGCTCGCTGACCAGGCCGATGCGGTCGGCCTGCTCGGCGCCCACGGTGTCGCCGAGCATCAGCAGCCGGGTGGCGTGGCCGAGGCCGACGATGCGGGGCAGCAGGTAGGCGGCGCCCATGTCGGCGCCGGCGAGGCCGACTTTGGTGAACAGGAAGGCGAAGCGCGCCGAGCGCTCGACGATCCGGAAGTCGCTGGCGAGGGCGATGACGGAACCGGCTCCCGCCGCGACGCCGTGCACGGCCGCGACGACGGGGAAGGGCGCCTCGCGGATGGCGCGGACGACCTGCCCGGTCATGCGGGTGAAGTCCAGGAGCTGCCCGGCGCCCATGGCGAGCGTGGCGCCGATGATCTCGTCGACGTCGCCGCCCGAGCAGAAGCCGCGTCCGGCCCCGGCGAGCACCAGCACACGGGTGTCGCCGTGGTGCGGCAGCTCGGTGAGCAGGTCGCGCAGGTCGGCGTAGGCGCCGAAGGTGAGCGCGTTGAGCTTGTCGGGGCGGTCGAGGGTGACGGTGACGACGCCGTCGGCGCGCTCCACCCGCAGGTGCCGCCATTCCTCGGTCCGGCCTGCGGAGCCTCGGTAGGGGCTCATGGGCACGTCCTCCTTCACGGTGGAGGCAGGCTTGCCAGCACCGTGAAGTTATCACTCCTTCGTGACTGCCGTCACGAGTGCGCGATACGCGCGCGGCGCCTCAGGCGCCTGCCAGCGTGGCGACGAGGACGGCCTTGATGGTGTGCATCCGGTTCTCGGCCTGGTCGAAGACGATGGAGTGCGCCGACTCGAAGACCTCGTCCGTGACCTCCAGCGAGGCCAGCCCGTGCCGTTCGTGGATCTGCTGGGCCAGGGTGGTGCCGAGGTCGTGGTAGGCGGGCAGGCAGTGCATGAACTTCGCGTCGGGACGGCCGGTGGCCCGCAGCACGTCCATGGTCACGGCGTACGGCTTCAGCAGGGTGATGCGCTCGTCCCAGACCTCGGCGGGCTCTCCCATCGACACCCACACGTCGGTGTGGACGAACTGCGCGCCGGCGACGCCCTCGGCGACGTCCTCGGTCAGGGTGACGCGCGCGCCGCTGGCCCGCGCCAGGCGCCGGGCCTCGGCGACGACCGACTCCTGCGGCCACAACTGCTCCGGGGCGACGATGCGCACGTCCATCCCGAGGAGGGCGCCGGTGACCAGCAGCGAGTTGCCCATGTTGGAGCGGGCGTCGCCGAGATAGGCGTAGGCGGTCTCCTCCAGCGGCGAGGCCGAGTGCTCGGCCATGGTGAGCACGTCGGCGAGCGTCTGCGTCGGGTGCCACTGGTCGGTGAGGCCGTTCCAGACCGGTACCCCGGCGTGGGCCGCCAACTCCTCGACCACCTCCTGGCCCGTCCCGCGGTATTCGATGCCGTCGAACATCCGGCCGAGCACGCGGGCGGTGTCCTTCACCGACTCCTTGTGGCCGAGCTGGGACCCGGCCGGGTCCAGGTAGGTCGTGGACGCGCCCTGGTCGGACGCGGCGACCTCGAAGGCGCAACGGGTGCGGGTGGAGGTCTTGGCGAAGATCAGTGCGATGTTCCGGCCGGCGAGCCGCCGGACCTCGGTGCCCGCCTTCTTGGCCGACTTCAGCTCGGCGGCCAGCTCCACCAGGTGGCGGAACTCCTCCGGGGCGAAGTCCAGCTCCTTGAGGAAGTGGCGGCCCGTGAGGTCGATGGCCATGGGGGCTCCTAGGTCGAGGTCGGCCGGGTGCCGAACATGAGTGCGCCGGGACTTGCGGAAGTCTATACGAAGTCTTGCATCCTTATACAGATTCTCGTGTGGCGGCTCCCGCGGACCCGGGCGCGGACCGCCCGGTCAGACCGGGTCCCGCTCGACGGGGCAGCTCATGCAGCGCGGACCGCCGCGGCCGCGCCCCAGTTCGCTCCCCGGGATCTCTATGACCTCGATGCCGCGCTTGCGCAGGTGGGTGTTGGTGGTGACGTTGCGCTCGTACGCCAGGACGACACCCGGCTCCAGGGCGAGCACATTGCATCCGTCGTCCCACTGCTCGCGCTCGGCGGAGTGGACGTCCTGGGTCGCGGTGAGCACCCGGATGCCGTCGAGGCCCAGGGCCGCCGCGATGGCCCGGTGCATGTCCTCCGGCGGGTGGTCGGTGACCTTGAGGTCGCGCTCTCCCACGCCGGGCTCGATGGTGTACGAGCGCAGCATGCCCAGGCCCGCGTACTGGGTGAAGGTGTCGCCGTCGACCATGGTCATCACGGTGTCCAGGTGCATGAAGGCGCGGCGCTTGGGCATGTCCAGGGCCACGATCGTGCTGGCCGATCCCGAGGTGAAAAGGCGCTGGGCGAGCATCTCCACCGCCTGTGGAGTGGTGCGCTCGCTCATGCCGATGAGGACGGCGCCGTTGCCGATCACCAGGACGTCGCCGCCCTCGATGGTGGACGGATAGGCGGCCTGGCCCTCGGACCACACATGGAAGGAGGCGCCCGCGAAGAGCGGGTGGTGGCGGTAGATCGCCTCGTAGTGCGTCGTCTCGTGCCAACGGGCGGGCCAGCGCATCGCGTTGATGCTGACCCCGTCGTACACCCAGGCCGAGGTGTCCCGGGTGAAGATGTGGTTGGGCAGCGGGTCGAGCAGGAAGTCGTCGAGGTCCATCACGTGGAAGCGGACCGAGACCGGCTCGGCGAAACGGTCGAGGAACTCCCGCTTGGTCATGCCGCCGACCAGGGCCTCGGTCAGCTCGCCCGCGGACAGCTCGTCGAAGGCGGCGCGCAGGTGGTCGGTGACCACCGGACCGTACTCCTTCTCGTCGAAGACCCGGTCGAGCACCATGCGCCGGGCCTCGGGCAGGCCCAGCGTCTCCCGCAGCAGGTCACCGAAGAGGTGCACGACCACACCCCGGTCGCGCAGCACGTCGGCGAAGCCGTCGTGCTCGGCACGGGCCCGGCGCACCCACAGGACGTCGTCGAAGAGCAGGGCGTCCTTGTTCGACGGCGTGAGCCTTTTCAGCTCCAGGTCGGGGCGGTGGAGGATGACGCGGTGCAGCCGCCCTGCCTCGGAGTCCACATGGAATGCCATGGAACTAGACATTCCCACTTGGCAGGGGTTCACCTCCTGGGCGGGGCGGGCACACGGGCGCCCGCCCCCGACCCCTCAAAGCCGGGGGTCCACCGGCTCCGACTCCAGGGACAGGACGGCGAAGACCGCCTCGTGGACGCGCCACAGGGGCTCGCCCGCGGCCAGCCGGTCCAGCGCCTCCAGGCCCAGCGCGTACTCGCGCAGCGCGAGGGAGCGCTTGTGGCCCAGGGCCCGCGAACGGAGCCTGACCAGCTGGTCGGGACGGGTGTACTCGGGACCGTAGATGATCCGCAGGTACTCCCGGCCCCGGCACTTGACACCGGGCTGGACCAGGCGGTTGCCGTCCTGGTCGCGCACCAGGGCCTGCAGCGGCTTGACGACCATGCCCTCGCCGCCGGCCTCGGTCAGCTCCAGCCACCACCGCGTGCCGGCGGCCACCGACTCCTCGTCGCGGGTGTCGACCAGCGTCCTGCGGGTCTCCTGCAGCAGCCCCGTCGGGTCGCCCGCGACCAGGCGGTCGATCAGCGCCAGCTGCTCGTCGTGCGGGAGGGCGGCGAGACTGCGGCCCTGGACGGCCAGGATCTGGAAGGGCGCCAGCCGCACCCCGTCCAGGCCCTCGGTCGTCCAGCAGTAGCGCCGGTACGCCTCGGTGAAGGCGGCGGCGTCGGCGGACCGGCCGCGCTGCCGCTCCAGCAGGCCCGCGACGTCGGTGCCCCGCGCGGCGGCGGACTCCAGGGCGGCGAGCGCACCCGGGAAGACCGCGCCTGAGGCGGCGCCCACGGCGGCGTACTGCCTGCGCAGCAGGCCGGAGGCCTTCAGCGACCAGGGCATCAGCTCGGCGTCGAGCAGCAGCCAGTCCGTGCCGAGCTCCTCCCACAGCCCCGCGGCGGTGACGGAGGCCCGCAGCCGGTCCAGGACCTGCTCGGTGACGCCGGGGTCGTCGAAGAACGGCCGGCCCGTGCGGGTGTGCAGGGCGCCCGTCACTCCGCCGGTCACCCCGAAGCGCTCGCCGGCCGCCTCCGCGTCGCGGCACACCAGCGCCACGGCGCGGGAGCCCATGTGCTTCTCCTCGCAGACGACCTGGCCGACGCCGTCCGCCCGGTAGGCGGCGAACGCCTCGTGCGGGTGCTCCAGGTAGCCCTCCAGCTGCGAGGTCGCGCACGGCGACATCGTCGGCGGCAGGTACATCAGCAGGCGGGGGTCGACCGCGAAGCGGCTCATGACCTCCAGCGCGGCGGCCGCGTTCTCCTCACGGACGGCGACCCGGCCGTGGTGGGCGGTCTCCACGACGCGGCGGCCGCTGACGTCGGCCAGGTCGAGCGGCCGCCCCTCGTGCCCTCCGGGCGCCTCGGAGGCGAGCGGCTTGGCCGGCTCGTACCAGACCCGCTCCGCGGGGACGTCGACGATCTCGCGCTCGGGCCAGCGCAGGGCCGTCAGCCGGCCGCCGAAGACGGCGCCGGTGTCCAGGCAGATCGTGTTGTTGAGCCATGTGGCGCTCGGCACGGGGGTGTGGCCGTAGACGACGGCGGCGCGGCCGCGGTAGTCCTCGGCCCACGGGTAGCGCACGGGCAGCCCGAACTCGTCGGTCTCGCCGGTGGTGTCTCCGTACAGGGCGTGCGAGCGGACCCGGCCGGAGGTGCGGCCGTGGTACTTCTCGGGCAGGCCCGCGTGGCAGACGACCAGTTTCCCGCCGTCGAGCACGTAGTGGCTGACCAGTCCCGCGACGAACGTGCGCACCTGCTCCCGGAAGGCGGGGTCGTGCTCGTCCTCCTTCTCCAGCTGCTCGATGGTCTCCGCGAGGCCGTGGCTGTGCTGGACGTTCTTGCCCCTGAGCCAGCGGCCCAGCTTGTTCTCGTGGTTGCCGGACACGCACAGAGCACTGCCTGCGGCGACCATGCCCATGACGCGGCGCAGCACACCGGGGCTGTCGGGGCCGCGGTCGACGAGGTCGCCGACGAAGACGGCGGTGCGTCCCTGCGGGTGCACGCCGTCGACGTATCCCAGCTTGCCGAGCAGGGTGTCCAGCTCGGAGCCGCAGCCGTGGACGTCGCCGATGACGTCGAACGGGCCGGTCAGGTGGCGCAGGTCGTTGTAGCGGCGCTCCAGCACGACCTCGGCCGCGTCGACCTCCTCGACGCCGCGCAGGATGTGCACCTTGCGGAAGCCCTCGCGCTCCAGCTGCCGCAGCGAGCGGCGCAGCTCCCGCTGCTGGCGCTGGACGACGTGCCGGGGCAGGTGGGCGCGGTCGGGTCGCGCCGCGTTGCGCTCGACGCAGACCTGCTCGGGGACGTCCAGGACGATCGCGATGGGCAGCACGTCGTACTCGCGGGCGAGACGGACGAGCCGGCGACGGCTCTCCCGCTGCACGCTGGTGGCGTCGACGACGGTCAGCCGGCCGGCGGCGAGCCGCTTGCCCGCGATGTAGTGGAGCACGTCGAAGGCGTCGCCACTGGCGCCCTGGTCGTTCTCGTCGTCGCTGACGAGACCGCGGCAGAAGTCCGAGGAGATCACCTCGGTGGGCTTGAAGTGGCGCCGGGCGAAGGTTGACTTGCCGGAGCCGGTGGTGCCGATCAGGACCACGAGGGACAGGTCGGTCACCGGGAGGGTGCGCTTGCCGGTCATGCGGTCGTGACCTCCTTCGTGGTCAGGGTGAAGACGGCCATCTGGGTGGGCGGGCCGACCTCGGGGTCCTCGGGGCCGACGGGGACGAAGCGCACGCCGTAGCCGTAGCGTCCGGCGACCCGCTCGGCCCACGAGCGGAACTCCTCACGCGTCCACTCGAAGCGGTGGTCCGCGTGCCGGGCGTGCCCGGCCGGCAGCGTCTCCCAGCGCACGTTGTACTCGACGTTCGGCGTGGTCAGCACGACGGTCGAGGGGCGGGCCGAGCCGAAGACGGCGTACTCCAGCGCGGGCAGCCGGGGCAGGTCGAGGTGCTCGACGACCTCGCTGAGCACGGCGGCGTCGTAGCCCTTGAGGCGGGCGTCGGTGTAGGTCAGGGAGCCCTGCACCAGCCGGACGCGGGAGGACTGCTGCTCGCCCATGCGGTCGAGCCGCAGCCGCCGGCGGGCCTCTCCGAGGGCGCGGGAGGACACGTCGACGCCGAGGATCTCGGTGAAGCGCGGGTCCTTCAGCAGCGCGCCGACCAGCTGCCCCTGGCCGCAGCCGAGGTCGAGGACACGGCTCGCCCCGGCCTCGCGCAGCTCCGCGAGGATCGCCTCGCGGCGCCGGACCGCCAGCGGCAGCGGCTTCTCCTCGGTGTCCACCTCCTCGTCGACGGCGTTGTCCAGCTCCCCGGCCTCGCTGTCGTCGGCTTCGGCGAGCCGGGCCAGCTCCAGCCGCTCCGTGGCCTGCCGGGTCAGCGACCAGCGACGTGCGAGGTAGCGGCTGGTGATCAGCCGCTGCTCCGGGTGGGCGGCGAGCCATCCGTCGCCCATCCGCAGCAGCTTGTCGACCTCGTCCGGCGACACCCAGTAGTGCTTGGCGTCGTCCAGGACCGGCAGCAGCACGTACAGGTGCCGCAGGGCCACGGACAGCCGCAGCTCACCTTCGAGCGCCAGCCGCACGTAGCGGGACTCGCCCCATGCGGGGAATCGCTCGTCCAGCTCGACCGGTTCCGCCTCGACGGCCCAGCCCAACGGCTCGAAGAGCCGGCGGACGAGGGCGGCGCCGCCGCGCGCGGGCACGGCGGGGATCTCGATCCGCAGGGGCAGCGGCTGCGCTGCCCGCTCGGGGCGGGCGTCGCAGACGCCCCTCAGAGCGCTGGCGAACACCGTGCGCAGGGCGACCGCCAGCAGCGACGACGCGGCGTACGGCCGGTCGTTGACGTACTGGCCGAGCGCTGAGTCGGGGGCTCCGCCCCTGCCCTTGCCCTTGCCGCGCCGCACGAGTGCCACCGGATCGACCTCCAGCAGCAGCGCGGCGGTGCACCGTTGCTCGGACGCCTCGGGGTAGAAGACGTGGGCGTCGCCGTAGGAGGTCGAGAAGACCTGCGCCTTCTCCGGATGCTTGTGCAGCAGGAAGCCGAGGTCCGTGGCGGGCGTGCCGCCGCTGCCGGTGGTGGTGATCGTCAGGAACACCGCCCGAGTATCGCCCGCTCGCCGCCGCTTCTACCAGCGGTTTTCGCGGCCCGGGGCGAGTGAGCGGGCGAGGGCGGATATCTGCCCGGGCCCGACCCGGCAGCACCCCCCGATGAGCCGGGCGCCGGCCCGGTGCCAGGCGGGCCCCAGGGCCGGATCGAAGACCGATCCGCCACGCCAGTCGCGGGCCTGCTCGTCCCATGTCTCGCCGCTGTTGGGGTAGACCACCACGGGCCGGTCCACGGTCGCCGCCGCCGTCTCCACGGCGCGGGTGGCGTCCGCAGGATCACAGCAGTTGACGCCGACGGCGATCACCGCCTTCGTGTCCGCAGCGATCCGGAAGGCCTCCTCCAGGGGCTGCCCGGCCCGGGTCGCCACGCCGGCGACGGTGTAGCTCAGCCAGGCCGGCATCCCGAGGCCCTCGACGATCCTCAGCAGCGCCTCCGCCTCGTCGGTGTCCGGCACGGTCTCCAGCGCCAGGACGTCCGGACCGGCCTCCGCCAGCGCCTCCATCCGGGGCCGGTGGAAGCGCTCCAGCTCCGCGACGCTCAGCCCGTAGCGGCCCCGGTACTCCCCGCCGTCCGCGAGCATCGCGCCGTACGGTCCCACGGACGCCGCTACCCATATGTCGTCCCGGTCTCGGGCGGCGGCACGGGCGAGGGCGACGCTGCGCCGCAGCAGGGCGGTCGCCTCCCGCCGTCCGATGCCGCGTGCGGCGAAGCCCTCGTAGGTGGCCTGGTAGCTGGAGGTGATGAGCACCCGCGCGCCCGCCCGCACATAGGCGGTGTGGGCCGCCTCGATCTGCTCCGGCGCGTCGGCGAGCAGCCGGGCGGACCAGAGGGCGTCGCCGAGGTCGCAGCCCTGGTCGGCGAGCTGGTTGGACAGCCCGCCGTCGAGGACGACGACGCCCTCGGCAAGCGCCTGCGCCAGGGGCCGGCCGGGTGCGGGCATCGCGGGTGCTCCTTGTGCGGTGTGCCGGGGCTCAGCCGAGCTGCGACTGGACCTCGGAGGCGATCAGTTCCAGGTGCCCGAGGTCGCTCAGGTCCAGGATCTGCAGGTAGAAGCGGGTGGCACCGAGCTCGGCGTAGCGGCCGATCTTGTCGACGACCTCGGCGGGCGAACCCGCGAGGCCGTTGGCCTTGAGCTCGTCGACCTCGCGGCCGATGGCCGCGGCCCTGCGGGCGACCTCGGCGTCGTCCTTGCCGACGCAGGCGACGAGCGCGTTGGAGTAGACGATCTCGTCCTTGCCCCGGCCGAACTCCTCGGCGGCCTCCCGCACCCGGGTGAACTGCCGGGCGGTGTCCTCCAGCGAGCCGAACGGCATGTTGAACTCGTCGGCGTAGCGGGCGGTGAGCCGCGGGGTGCGCGTGGGACCGTTCCCGCCGATCAGGACGGGGATCTTGGCCTGGGCCGGCTTGGGCAGAGCCGGAGAGTTCTCCAGCGTGTAGTAGGTGCCCTTGAAGTCGAAGGTCTCGCCCGCCGGTGTCGACCACAGGCCGGTGACGACGGCCAGCTGCTCCTCGAGCCTGGCGAACTTGTCCTTGGGGAACGGGATGCCGTACGCGGTGTGCTCCTCCGCGTACCACCCGGCGCCCAGGCCGAGCTCGACGCGCCCGCCCGACATCTGATCCACCTGCGCGACCTGGATGGCGAGCACACCGGGCAGCCGGAAGGTGGCGGCCGTCATCAGCGTGCCGAGCCGGATCCGCTTGGTCTCGCGGGCGAGACCGGCCAGGGTGATCCACGCGTCGGTCGGCCCCGGCGAACCGTCGACGTCACCCATCTTGAGGTAGTGGTCGGAGCGGAAGAAGGCGTCGAACCCGAGCTCCTCGGTCGCCTTGGCGACGGAGAGCAGGGTGTCGTACGAGGCCCCTTGCTGGGGCTCGGTGAAGATGCGAAGATCCATGGCTCCATCCTGCACCCGTTCGCCCCGGACCGGTCGACACCCCCGCGCATACGGCACTCTCCCGCACCCGGAACGGCCGCGACCAACCAACTCCACCGCCGCAGGATCGACTTGCCGGTCATGCGCTCTCCCGTTGCCATGCCTCGACCGCGCGCAGGAGCACACCCACCCGGTCCTTGGACTCGTCGGCGGCGTCGACCGCCTCGATGCACTGCCAGTACTCCGTCTCGCTCTCGGCGGTGCAGGCCACCGAGACCAGGGCCATCCCCAGCTCGGACAACAGCTCACGCAGCTCGCGCAAGGTCCCGGCCGGTTCGCGCACACCGGTGAGCATGGACGCGCGTAACGGTCCCGACGCCACCCCCGGCGGCCACGCGGCGCCACAGGCCCGGCCACCGGCCTCGCAGACGGAGAAGCCGGGGGTCCGCAGCTCGGAGGCCCCGTGGAGGGCGAGGTGGCTGCCGATCGCCTCCGTCAGCGCCTGCACCTGCCAGGCCTCGGCCATCAGCTCCCGCTCGGTCCCGCCGCTCCTCAGCGCCTCCCGCGTGGCCCGGATCAGCCGTACCGCGTCCATCGTCGACGCACCTCCGCCCCGTCTCCCCGTCGATCCCGTTCTTCACTCAGAGTGACCGGCCGTGACGCGAGAGGGAAGGGGTGCGTTTTCCCTGTGGACAACGCCATCACCCGCCCGAGTGAACGGCGCGGAGTACCGGGCCGACGAGGACGCGGCACCCCGCCTGGCATCACCGTCGCGCGGCACAGGGCGCCGACACGCGCGGTAGGCGCGGCGCACCGGCGGCCGCCCCCTCAGTCCCCGTCCCCCGGCAGCGGGAAGCGCGACTCATTGCGGTCGATCTTGGCGGACAGGGCCTCGAGCACGTCCACGCCGAGCACCTCGCAGAACTGCAGCAGGTACGCGAGGACGTCCGCCACCTCGTCCCGCACCCGCCGCGCCGTGTCGGCGTCCTCCATGACCGCGCGCGCCTCTTCGGGCGTGAGCCACTGGAAGATCTCCAGCAGCTCCGCGGCCTCGACGCTCAGGGCCGCGGCCAGGTTCTTGGGCGTGTGGTACGGCTCCCAGCGCCGGGCGGCCGCGAAGGCGGCCAGCCGGCGCTGCAGAGCGTGCAGGTCCTCGGTCACACCCGCAGGTCTACCCCATCGCCGCCGCCGCGTGGTGCTGCGGTCCCGTCCCCTGCGCCGGCGCCCGTTCCCGGTCGGCCGCGGCGTCCCCGAGACGCAGCAGGGTCACCCCCTGCGCCCCCTCGGCCACCCGGGGGTCGTGCACCGTGCCCAGCAGCCTGATGTGACCGCGCTCGGCGACCTGCGCCGCCAGCGCCAGCAACTGCCGCGACTGCACCGCGTCCAGGCCGGCGTCCAGCCCGTCCGCCAGCACCGTGAGGACCTGCACCGCGTCCGGCACCTCGCCGCTGGTGTCCACCTCCAGCACGCCCGGCCCGGTGAGCAGCACCAGCGCCAGCGCCAGGAAGCGCAACTCCCCGTCCCCGAGCCGGTCCACGGGCACCAGCCCCTGCGCTCCCCGGTCGATCGCCGCCACCACGGACTCCGCGTACGCCCCCGTCCCCGGCTCCGGCGGCGCCGCGGCCGGGATCACCGTCAGCCCCTCGACGGGCGGGCTGCACACCGCACGCAGCGCACCGACCAGCGCCGCGTGCCGGGTGCGGCATTCGCCCTGGGTGCGGCGCAGCACCGCCGAGAGGTTGTCGCAGCCGCCGCGGAGCAGGCCGTCGGCCACCCGGGCGGGCTCCCGCATCGTGTGCGGCCGGGGATCGACGGGGAACACGCCGCGCAGCGCGAGCACCATCTGCTCGGCGGCGGCGAGCACCAGCCGCTGTCCTTCGGTGGTGCCCGCGACACGCAGCGGCAGCAGGGACGTCGCCAGCCGGTCGTCGGGCAGCGGGGCGCGGGTCACCTGGACCAGCCCAGCGGTGTGCCAGGCCGCCTGGACGGTACGCCGACCCGGGTCGCGCAGCGCGGTCGCGAGCAGGGTCTCCCCGGCGCCGGTCAGCCGCTCGCCCACGATGCGAAGTTCGGGTTCGGTCTGCACGGCCACGTCGAGCGCGACGGGACCGACCCCGCCGTCCACCGTGCACCCGATGCGGAAACCGCGCCGGCCCTCGGCGTCCGGCCTGGCCGCGTGGGGCACGCACGCCGCCACTCCCCCGCGCACGCCGTCGAACGCCATGGCCAGCTCCTCGCCGGCGGCGAGCCGGCCGAGCAGGCCCAGCCCCTCCAGGACGCTGGACTTGCCGGTGCCGCTCGCCCCCGCCAGCAAGGTGAGCGGCCCGAGCGGGAAGCTCGCGCCTCGGTGCGACTTGAAGGCGGAGAGCCGCAGTTCGGTGACGATCGGGCGGTCACGCTTCGTGCTCATGGACGTGAACGTAGCGGCGGGAGCCGGTGCCGAACCGTTCCGCCGGGCCCGTGGTCCTCCGAAAGGGGGTAAGCCGCGGCGAGGCGGCGGTTAGTGTGGCCGGGTGACGGATTACGTGGCGCTCCTGCGCGGGATCAACGTCGGGCCGACGACCCAGCTGCCGATGCAGGACCTGCGTCGGCTGCTGGAGGAGATCGGCGGGCGGTCCGTACGCACCCATCTGCGCAGCGGCAACGCCCTGTTCGAGCACGAGGGCGCCGACCCGGGAAAGCTCGCCGAGGCCCTGGAGTCGGCCGTCGCCGCCGCCTTCGACGGCCGGAAGGTGCCGTGCCTCGTGCGTGAGGCGGCGGACCTCACCCGGGTCGTCGAACACAACCCGTTCGACATGACGGGCGTCGACGCCGCCCGTTTCCTGGTCGTCTTCCTGTCGGGGCCGGTCGAGCCGGACCGGATCGCCGGGCTCGACCCGGACGGCTTCGCACCCGACGAGTTCCGCCCGGGCGCGCGGGAGATCTACGTGCACTGCCCCGGCGGGGTGCAGAAGACCCGGCTGTCCCACACGCTGTGGGAGAAGCATCTGAGGCTGACGGCCACGGCCCGCAACTGGAACACCGTGACCCGCCTGGTGGCGATGGCCGCGCGGTGACGGGCGGGGCCGGCGAGCGCGCGTGAGCCGGCCGCCGCGCCGTCGGCCGGCGCCACCCGGATGCCCGGCTCAGCCCAGGACCCAGCCCGTCCCGAGCCGGTACGCGGCGCAGAGGTCCACGTCCAGCATGGAGGCCGCTGCCGTGCCGCACGGGGCCGCCCCGCGCGTCGCGCCGAGCTGCATGCACGGGTACGGCGAGGGCGCCGCGTGTGCGCAGCCGTACGGCATCCCGGCGACCACGCCGCCCGCCGCGTGGACGTCCGGGTAGGCCGCCGTCGTCACCGCGGTCATGGCGCCCCCGCGGAGAGCCCTGTGACGTACACCCGGGACGGATCGGCGCCGGTGTCGGCGACCTGGCGAGCGGTCATCTGCCGGCTGGAGGCGGCCCCAGGCGCGACCGCGCGCCGCGCACCCGGGCGAACCGCGGCGCTGCCCAGGCCCGCTCAGGGCACGAGGACCATGCGGAAACGCGCTGCTCCGGACATCATGCGGGCGAACGCCTCATTGGCCTCCGCCAGCGGTACCGTCTCGGTCATCGGCCGGATCCCGGTGAGCGCGCTGAAGTTCATCGTGTGCTCGACGTCGCGCGAGGTGCCGGACGGGTGGCCGACGACCGAACGCGACGCGAGGATCAGCTGGCCAGGGCTGATGGGCAGCGGCCGATCGTCGACGCCGACGACGATCAGCTGGCCGCGGGGTCGCAGACCGTCGACGCCGGCCGCCATGGCCTGCGAGTTGGAGGCGGTGGCGAGCACGACGGCGGCACCGCCGAGGGCCTGCAGTTCCTTCGCCGGGTCGGCCGCGGCGCTGTCGACGTAGTGGTGGGCGCCGAGTTCCATGGCCAGGGCCCGCTTGTCCTCGCCGCGGGCGACGGCGACCGTCTCGTAGCCGGACTTGGCCGCGTACTGCACCGCCAGATGACCGAGGCCGCCGATGCCGATCACCGCGACGAGGTCACCGGGCCGGGCGGAACTCCTCTTGAAGGCGTTGTACGTGGTGACGCCGGCGCAACCGAGCGGGGCGGCCTCCACAGCGCTCAGCTCGTCGGGGATCCGGGCCAGCGCGTTGACCGGCGCGACCATGTGGGTGGCGTAGCCGCCGTCGTACGCCCATCCGGGCACCCGCAGGTTCTGGCAGTCGATGAAGTCGCCCTCCCGGCAGGGCGGGCAGTGGCCGCAGTTCCCACCGAACCAGCCGACCTCCACGCGGTCGCCCACCTTCCAGTACCGCACTCCCTCCCCGAGGGCGTCGATGCGCCCGGCCACCTCATGGCCGGTGACGAGCGGGAAGGTCTGCCCCGGGAACGCGTTGTGGACGAAGTCGGCGTCGGTGCGGCAGACGCCCGCGGCCTCGACGGCGATCCGTACGTGGCCGGGTCCCGGCTCCGGCATCTCGCGCTCGACGATGTCGAATGGTCCGCCCGGTTCCGAGACCTGGGCCACCCGCATGGAGTTCATTGCCCGTCCGCTGTGTGAGGAGTCGCGGCGCGTAGCGCCCTTCCACTCATCGTGACCCGGGGACCGGTTTTTCTCGCGTCGAGCGGCGCTCGCCCGTCCGCCGGGAGCGTAGGCTGCGCCCAGCAGACGGAAGGACGACCGTGAAGCCCCCCGCCGACCTCCTGGACCTGCTGCGCCGTCCGAGTCCGTGCTTCCTGGCGACCACCATGCCGGACGGCTCCCCGCAGGTGACGCAGACCTGGGTGGACACCGACGGCGAGCACCTGCTCGTCAACAGCGTTCAGAGCCACGTGAAGACGCGGAACATCGCTCGTGACCCGCGGGTGGCCGTCGCCGTGTGCGACCCCGACGACCCGTCCCGCTACTTCCAGGTCCGCGGACGTGTGCTCGAGGTGACCACGCAGGGCGCGGAGGAGCACATCGAGAAGCTCTCGCACAGGTACACCGGCGGGCCGTACCCGTGGTACGGGGGCCGGGACCAGGTGCGCGTGATCTTGATGATCGAGGCCCAGAGCGTCAGCGGCACGCCGTGACGCGGGGCGTCATCGAGGGCGCCGGCTCGCCGGGCGACCTGCCGGCAGGCCCGGTCGAGCCGGACGTCACCGCCCGCGGCCCGCGCGCCCAGGCGGTACCGCGAGCGACGCCCGAACGGGTGAGCGAGGGGGCGTCAGGCCGTCCCTGAGGGACCCTCCCGGGCGATCTTCGCGCGAGCATCGCGTCCCGTCCCCGCGGCGGCCCGCCCCTCGGCTCACTCCCCGGCGTCGATGGCGGGACGGCGCAACTGCACCTCCGCCCCCGTCTGCTTGAAGGACTCGGCGGACACCGGGACCAGCACCGCGTCGCGGTGGAAGTCCCGCAGGTTCGTCGACCCGCAGCTGATCATCGTCGACGTGAGCTTCGCCCGGGTGCGCTCCACCGTGTCGTACAGGCTGCCGGCGTAGGGCACATAGCCGTCGACGCCCTCTTCGAACGCCATCCGGCCGCGCTGGCCGTACCGGGCGGCGTTCTGTGCGCGCCGCGAGCCCTCACCCCAGTACTCCTTGTACCACTGGCCGTCGATCTGCAGCTTGCGCGACGGGCTCTCGTCGAGCCGCGCGAAGTAGCGGCCGAGCATGACGAAGTCGGCTCCCATCGCCAGCGCCACCGCCATGTGCGCGTCGCTCAGCAGGCCCCCGTCGCAGCACAGGGGCACGTACACCCCGGTCTCCCGGGCGTAGGCGTCGCGCGCCTGGACCACGTCGAGCAGCGCGGAGGCCTGTCCGCGGCCGATGCCCTTCTGCTCCCGGGTGGTGCAGATGGCGCCGCCGCCGATCCCGACCTTCACGAACGCCGCACCGGCCTCGGCGAGGTAGCGGAAGGCCCGACCGTCGACGACGTTACCCGCACCGACGAAGACGTCCTCGCCGTAGGCGTCCCGGGCGAATTCGAGGGTCTTGGCCTGGTACACGGAATAGCCGTCGGAGGAGTCCAGGCACAGGACGTCGGCACCGGCCTCCATCAGGGCGGGGATACGGTCCTTGTAGTCCCGGGAATTGATGCCGGCCCCGACCCGCAGACGCTTCTCGCCGTCCACGCTCGCCCGGTGGTACGTCTTGTGGGCCTGGTAGTCGCTCTTGAGCACCAGGGAGACGACCCGGCCCCCTTCGACCACCGGCAGGACGTCCAGGTGGTGCCTCCAGATCAGTTCGTTCGCGTCCGACAGCGAGACCGAGGCCGGCGCGGTCATCAGTCCCTCCCTGCCCCGCATCCGGTTGCCGGCGGTCTCGAGGGCTCCGTGGCGCTCCAGGTGGAAGTCGTCCCGGCTGATGATCCCCAGGAACGCGCCGTCCGCTTCCCCGTTCTCCGTCACCACGGCCAGGCCGTGCTCGGTGTCGGCCAGCAGGCGCGCGAGCTCACCGAGGGGCGTCTGCGCGGCGACGGTGACGTCGACGGTACGGAAGCCGGCTTTGTGCCGCTTGACCGCCAGTACATCCGCGGCCTGCTCTTCGATCCGCTGGTTCTGGTGGATGAACGACAGGCCACCGGCCTGCGCCAGCGCCACAGCCAGCGCCGGTGACGACACCGCCTGCATGATGGCGCTCACCAGAGGCGTGGCGACACGGACCGCGGGATCCTCCCCGACCCGGTGACGCACCATCGGCGCCCCGAGATCCACGGTGTCCGGCGTGCAGTCTTCCGTGGTGAGGCCCGGGATGAGGAGGTACTCGCTGAGCGTGCGGGAAATCTCGGGGAGGATCTTCACGTCGTCTCCAGGACGGGGGCCTCATGCTCCGGTCGACGACGGATCGACGAGGCCCGTGCGGGCAGTGCGGATCGACGCCGGCGGCGCACTGTCAGAAGAACGCGCTCCCGACAAGGCGGGAGCGGGCGCACCCACCCGGCGAGTCAGTGCTCGCACGCGGCCGGACCGGCGGCGAGGGCACGCTGAGCCGCTTCCGCCCGGGTGCTGCACAGGCGCTGACTTCCATCACGCCATGCGTGATCTTATCGCCCCGCCCGACGCGCACCGCCCGGCCCTGGTCGGGCGCCCTTCACGGCCGGTTCCAGGGAACGCGACGCGCTCCCCAGCCACCACCGCCTGTCCGGCGGGAGCGAGCCAGGGGCACGGCAGGCGCCTGCACGGAGTGCGTGACCGAACCGGCGGCGCGACGTTCCCGGGCCCTGGGGCTGACAGGGGCCCCACCGCCGGAGATCGGGTCTTTCCCTGAGGTTTTCCCCAACCCTGGGCTCCGACAGCGAGTTCCGCACATCGAGCCTTGTCAGCGGGGCCACCTCTTGCGAACGCCGACGACCTGTCCCTGCCGAGCAGGCAGCCGTACTCACGTGCCAGGCACCGTGCGGTGTCCGCTGATGTCGGCCCTGCCGGCGCGGGAATCAAACGTCGTCGCCGCTCGGTTCGAACAAAGGTGAAGAAGATTGGGTTTCTCTCGTTCGGCCACTGGTCACCGAGCGAGCACTCGGGCACCAGATCGGCCGCCGACTTCCTGCACCAGTCCATCGATCTGGCGGTCGCCGCCGAGGAACTCGGCGTGGACGGCGCGTACTTCCGCGTGCACCACTTCGCCCGGCAGGCGGCCAGCCCCTTCCCGTTGCTGTCGGCCATCGGTGCGCGGACCTCGAGGATCGAGATCGGTACCGGCGTCATCGACATGCGCTACGAGAACCCGCTCTACATGGCCGAGAACGCCGGCGCCGCCGACCTCATCTCAGGCGGCCGGCTGCAGCTCGGCATCAGCCGCGGCTCACCGGAACAGGTGGTGGACGGCTGGCGCTACTTCGGTTACCGCCCCGCGGAGGGCGAGACGGACGCCGACATGGCGCGCCGACACGCCGAGGAGTTCCTCACGGCACTCACCGGCGAGGGCTTCGCGCAGCCGAACCCGCGGCCGATGTTTCCCAACCCGCCGGGCCTGCTGCGTGTCGAACCGCACTCGCCGGGGCTTCGCGAGCGGATCTGGTGGGGCTCCGGCTCGAACGCGACAGCCGTCTGGGCCGGGAAGCTGGGGATGAACCTGCAGAGTTCCACGCTGAAGGACGACGAGACGGGCGAGCCGTTGCACGTCCAGCAGCGCAAGCAGATCGAGGCCTACCACGAGGCGTACAAGGCGGCGGGCCACACCCGCGAACCGCGGGTGTCCGTCAGCCGCAGCATCTTCGCCCTGACCACGGACATGGACCGGATCTACTTCGGTCGGGACCGCAACTCGCGGGACCAGGTCGGCATGATCGACGAGAACACCAGGGCGATCTTCGGCCGCTCCTACGCCGCCGAACCCGAGGTGCTGGTGAAGGAGCTCAAGCAGGACGAGGCCGTCCAGGCCGCGGACACCATATTGCTGACGATTCCGAACCAGCTGGGGGTCGACTACAACGTCCACGTCTTGGAGAGCATCCTCACACACGTGGCACCGGAGCTCGGCTGGCGCTGAGTGCTCCGCTCCCCCGCGTGCGGGCCGGGCGTCGGCTGTGATGGGCACATCAGCCGCTCCCGGCCCCCCGGAGGTGAGGCTGTATGCGTGCGGGCTCCTGTCGCGTGTCGAGAGCCCCGGGGCCCTCAAGGCCCCGGACGCCGACGGACACCACCAGCGGCATCTGCCACCCAAGGCTCCACAGGTGTGCGGGCGTCACGACCCACGAAAAATCCGATGACACTCTCGGGCGGCGTCCGACATCAGATCGGAAGATCATCGGGCAGCACCCGGAAGACCTTGTGCCGGCCCAATGGGCGCACAGCCCGGAAGTCGCGACGGTCGAGCGTAAGTACGGCGTCGGTATCGTATTCGGCGGCAAGGGCCACGTTCACCGCGTCCGTCAGGTCCAGGTCCAGGTCGCGATAGCGGGCGCGCACCGACTGGGCGACACCAAGGTGGCTGTCCGTGATCTCGGGCAGAACGACGCGGCCTCGACGCACCCAATGCCCGATGTCGTCGACCGCGCTGAGCGCCGCCTCCCGGCCGAGCTCGCACGTCGCAACGTGGTCGATCTCCGCGAGCAACAGCGGGGACATCACCAGGAGCCCAGCAGCCATGATCGCCTCGTTCGACGCCTGGTGCTTGGGGTGGCCGGAGTCGAGCGCCGCAAGCAGCCCGGAGGTGTCCGCGATGACGACGATCACGCAGCGGTCCCGGCGGCCCCGGTCTCGCGGCATACCGCATCGGCGACGGTGTCCCGCACGTCATGCTTGCCGGGGGTGCGGCCTGATCCCCGAAAGGTACGGGAGAACAAAGGCTCGTCCCATACCCGGTTGGCCATGGCCGCGAGATGGATGCCCTGGCGGATGATCTCCGCCTCACTGACGCCCCGCCGCTTCGCCGCCTCCTTGATGATCTCGAGGTCTTCCGGATCCGCATAGACGTTGGTGCGCTTCATCGTCATGTACCAAGACTAGTCCATGTACCACAATGATGTATGTCCGTCGACTCTGACCCCCCATGAGCGACGCGTACCGACCGGGCAGCGGACCGTCGTGTCCCGCCTCGTGGTGCAGGGGGTCCCGTACGTGGCGTTCAGCTTCGCGGCCGCCCGCGGTCGCCGCGAAGGAAGCAGCGCGCAAGGCTCCCGCTCAAGGAGAGCCGGCCCCTGTCCCGAGGCCCCTGCCCAGCCCAGCGCTTCATGTGTCGGCCTGGCAAAGACAGGTGAGCGGATCACGACCACCACAAGACTTCAGGACAGCGAACCTTTTCAACCGGCTCCAGGGTCGCCACGCACTCCACGTGATGCGTCATAGGGAAGGTGTCAGCCTGAGCGAGTGAGGGAAAAGGCCAGGTCAGAGACGCCTTCACGGCTCATCACGAGGCGTGCAGAGGCCCAGAGCGTCAAACGAGCGTCACGGCCGAAAGCTCATCCCGCCTACCTCGGGGCAGACCAAGCTGTCACAACCGGCTCCCCCAGCAGGATCTGCCCCTCGCGCTCCAGACTCGGCTCGCTCATCATGACCCGCACCCCTCCTCCGGCCGCCATAATGGACTCATGCCCCCCAGCTCACAGCACGCCGCACCCCCGCCGAGGGACCTCCCTGGCGCGGACGCCGACGACCTGGGGCTGTACCGGGAAAAGTTCCGGCGGCGTCTACCGGAGTCGCTGAACGAGCTGCACGGTCCGACCCAGGGGGTCGTGGAGCTACCACTGCACATGGCCTGGTCCGGGATGACCTCGTACGACCTGGGCAAACCGCGCCAGCGCATGGGGCTGTACCGCACCGTCCTGCACGAGGGCCTGCACGACGACCTTCCCCGCTACCTCAACCAGGACCTCCTCCTCCAGCTGTGGCCGGTACTGCGCACCCTCGTCGGCCGCACCGTGCGCGCCGTATGGGAAGACGCCTTCCCCCAGCTGGCCTCACGCACCCGGGCAGCCGCGTGACTGACATGCCGGAGCTGCACACGCGGCTCCTGGCGGACGTGATCGCGCTCGGTTCCCCGTATCCCCTGGTTCTCACCGGTGGATACGCCGTGCGGGCGCATCGCCTCGTGAACCGCCCCAGCCAAGACCTCGACGTCGCCACCGAGAACCCGGCGCCCATGGCCGACATCGCCGCTACGCTCCGCGCCGGCCTGGAAGCCCGCGGTTGGACGGTGCACGCGCTGGAAACCGCCCCGCTGTCCGCCCGCTTCACCGTGTCCGACCCCGCCACCGGGCAGGAGTGCGAAGTCGACATCCTCAAGGAGATCTTCTCGCGGCCGGTCGCCCAGAGCCCGTACGGTCCCGTCCTCGCGGAGGAGGATGTGATCGGGACCAAGGTCCGCGCCCTCGCCGACCGCGGAGCCCCCCGCGACCTGATCGACGTGTTCGCGGCCTCCCGCCGCTGGACCAATGCCGAGCTCGAGGAGTTCGGCCGTCGCCACGCCCACGGCCGCTTCGAGCGCGAGGATCTGCAGGCGAACCTCACGGGCGCCGAGTGGACCGACGATGAAGCCTTCGCCGCCTATGGGCTCGATGACGCCACGATCACCGCGCTCCGCGCTTGGGCCGTGGAGTGGGCCGACGACCTCGCGGCCCGCCTCCTCGAAGAGGCCGATGATCCGGACATCGGCTGATACGTCCAAATGAGTCGCGGTGAGACTGCTGGACTTGCGCGCTAAAATCCGCCGCCTGCGCCACAAAGCCTCAGGTCAAGCGCCCTTCACGGCAGGCTCAAGGATCGCCACGCACTCCACGTGGTGCGTCATCGGGAAGAGGTCGAACGCCCGCATCCGCCGCGGGGTGTAGCCCGCGGCCGCGAAGTAGCCGAGGTCGCGGGCGAGGGCCGCGGGGTCGCAGGCGACGTAGGCGATGCGTCGGGGGCCGAGGGAGGCGACGTGCTCCACGGTGGCGCGGCCCGCGCCGGTGCGGGGCGGGTCGAGGACGACGAGGTCGGCCTCGGTGATCCCGGTGCGCGGCAGTACGGACTCGACCTTGCCCTGCTCGATGCGGACGCGGTCGAAGTCGGTCAGATTGTGCCGGGCGTCCTCCACCGCACGCTTGCCGGACTCGATACCGAGGACGGCACCGGTCTCACCGACCCGATCGGCCAGCGCCCCGGCGAACAAACCCACGCCGCAGTAGAGGTCGAGTGCGGTCTCGCCCTTGCGCGGCATGAGGCCCTGCATGACGGCCTCGACCAGAAGGTCGGCGGCCATGGGGTGGACCTGCCAGAAGCCGCCGGAGCCGACCCGCCAGGTGCGGTCGATCGCGCGCTCGCGCACGAAGCCGCGACCGTGCACGCGGTGGACGCCGCCCTGCTCGTCGACGCGCAGGACGGAGACGGGGCGGTCCAGCTCGACGATGGGCAGCCGGGCGCCGGGACGGGGGGTGACGATCACCTGGCGGTCGGAGGAGCCGGTGGCGGCGATGGCCTCGACCGAGGCGATGCCGGGCCAGGCGCGCGACTCGACGCCGAGCTCGGAGACACCGGGGGCGGCGATGAGGCAGCGGTCGACGCGCTCGACCTCGTGCGAGCGGTGGCGGCGCAGACCCGCGTGGCCCTCGGCGTCGACGGCGTACTGGACGCGGGTGCGCCAGGCCGGGACCTCGCCCTTGGCGACCTTGTCGCCGGGGGCGGGCTCGACGGTGCCGTCCCAGCCGGCCCCCTCGGGCGTGAGGTGGGCGAGCCGCTGCAACTGCTCGGTGATCACCTGCACCTTCAGCCGCCGCTGGGCACCGGGGGCGGCGTGCTGCCAGTCGCAGCCGCCGCACTTGCCGGGACCGGAGAACGGGCAGGGCGCCTCGACGCGGTCCGGGGAGGCCTTGAGGACCTCGACGGCGTCGGCGCGCAGGAAGCGCGAGTCCGGGCCGCCCTCGGTGATCTCGGCGACGACCCGCTCGCCGGGCAGCGCGTGCCGGACGAAGATCACCTGCGGCCGCTCGTGGCCCGGCAGGACCGTCCGCGCGATGCAGTGGCCGCCGTGCGCGACCGGGCCGACCTCGACCTCGTAGCGCTCGCCGACGAGCGCGTCGGCCTCAGGGGCCTTCGTACGGTGCTGCATGGCGGGACGGGCTCCTGGGGGTCACGAAGGGACACGGGTCACGAGGGGAACCGCGGACGGGAAGAACGAGCAGCTGACAAGTCTACGGCTCGCGGCAGCCCGCGCTTCACGCCCGGCCGCCGGGCTCCCGGCCCCGGGTGAGCCGCCCCACTTCTCCGCGCCGCACGGAGCCCGGAGCGCTCCACTCGGCTCCCTTGCGGGCGCGGAGCTTCGCACGCTCGGAGGACTCCAGCTGCCAGGGCACGGAGGTGACCATGACGCCGGGAGTGAACAGCAGCCGGCCCTTGAGCCGCAGCGCGCTCTGGTTGTGCAGCAGGTGCTCCCACCAGTGGCCGACCACGTACTCCGGGATGAAGATCGAGACGACGTCGCGGGGGCTGGTGCGGCGCAGGCCCTTGACGTAGTCGATGATCGGCCGGGTGATCTCGCGGTACGGCGAGTCCAGCACCTTGAGGGGCACGTCGATGCCGCGCCGCTGCCACTCGGCCTGCAGGGCCTTGGTGTCGGCGGGGTCCACGTTGATGCTCAGCGCCTCCAGCGTGTCCGACCGGAAGAGCCTGGCGTACGACAGGGCCCGCAGCGTGGGCTTGTGCACCTTGGAGACCAGGACGATCGAGTGCACGCGGGAGGGCTTGACCTCCTCCTCGCCGCGCTGCTCGGTGGCCGCGAGCTCGTTGGAGACGCGGTCGTAGTGGCGCCGGATGGCCGTCATCATGCCGTAGAAGAGGACCATGCCCAGGACGGCGACCCAGGCCCCGTGCGTGAACTTGGTCAGCAGTACGACGACGAGGACGAGCCCGGTGAGGAAGGCGCCGAAGGTGTTGATCGCCCGGGAGCGGATCATGTGGCGGCGCACGGCGGGGTCGGTCTCGGTGGCCAGGTGCCGGTTCCAGTGCCGGACCATGCCGGTCTGGCTGAGAGTGAAGGAGACGAAGACGCCGACGATGTAGAGCTGGATCAGCCGGGTGGAGTCGGCGCCGTAGATGTAGACCAGCACGCACGCGAAGGCGGCGAGCAGCACGATGCCGTTGCTGAAGGCGAGCCGGTCCCCGCGGGTGTGCAGCTGGCGCGGCAGATAGCGGTCCTGGGCAAGGATCGAGCCCAGCACCGGGAATCCGTTGTACGCGGTGTTCGCGGCGAGGAACAGGACGAGCGCGGTGGCTCCGGCCAGGAAGACGAAGGGGATCGATCCCTCGCCGAAGACGGCGGAGGCGACCTGCGCGATCACCGGGTCCTGGGTGTAGCCCGGGCCGACCGGCCTGCCGTCGACCAGCAGGTCGACAGCAGGGTTCTCGGCCATCCGCACGCCGGTGTTCATGGCGAGCGCGATGATGCCGCAGAACATCGTCACGGCCAGCACGCCCATCAGCGCCAGCGTGGTGGCGGCGTTCTTCGACTTCGGCTTGCGGAAGGCGGGCACGCCGTTGCTGATCGCCTCGACGCCGGTGAGCGCGGCGCAGCCCGAGGAGAAGGCCCGCAGCAGCAGGAAGACGAGCGCGAGGCTCGCCAGGTGGCCGTGCTCGGCCTTGATCGTGAAGTCGGAGGTGGGGGCGTGCATCTCGTGGCCGGAGGCGATCCGGAAGATGCCCCAGGCGAGCATGCAGAAGACGCCGAAGACGAAGGCGTAGGTGGGGATGGCGAAGATCGTGCCCGACTCGCGCACCCCGCGCAGATTCATCACCATGAGCAGGACGATCATGCCGATGGCGCCCAGCACCTTGTGCTCGACGAAGAACGGCACGGCCGAGCCCAGGTTCTCGACGCCCGAGGCGACCGACACGGCCACGGTGAGCACGTAGTCGACCAGCAGGGCGCTGGCCACGGTGCGTCCCGCACGCGGGCCGAGGTTGGTCGTCGCGACCTCGTAGTCGCCGCCGCCGGAGGGGTAGGCGTGCACGTTCTGCCGGTACGAGGCGACGACGGTGAACATCAGTACGACGACCGCGGCAGCGATCCAGGGGCTGAAGTGGTAGGCCGACACTCCCGCGATCGACAGGACGAGAAGCACCTCTCCGGGCGCGTATGCCACGGAGGACAGCGGGTCGGAGGCGAAAACGGGGAGCGCCAGCCTCTTGGGGAGGAGCGTCTCTCCGAGCCTGTCGCTGCGGAGGGCCCGCCCGATCAGGATCCGTTTCGGAAGGTCGGTCAGTTTGGACACCCCGCGATGTTAGAGGATCGTCAAGACTCCCGATCCCCCGCCCACCTATCACGGGAATACGTGCGTGTGTAGCTTTGGGCGCGGTCTGAGACCCTGAGAGGGTTCGGGCCGGAATTGTTGGCAGCCGGAAGGACGGTCGTGCACGTCGTGATTATGGGGTGTGGGCGAGTGGGTTCCACTCTCGCGCACTCCCTTGAGCAGCAAGGTCACACAGTGGCCGTGATCGACCAGGACCCGACGGCGTTCCGCCGCCTGGGCGCCGGGTTCAGCGGGCGCCGCGTGACCGGGGTCGGGTTCGACCAGGACACGCTGCGCGAGGCCGGCATCGAGGAGGCGGGCGCGTTCGCGGCCGTCAGCAGTGGTGACAACTCCAACATCATCGCGGCCCGGGTGGCCCGGGAGATGTTCGGGATCGAGAATGTCGCCGCCCGCATCTACGACCCCCGGCGGGCCGAGGTGTACCAGCGTCTGGGCATTCCCACCGTCGCCACCGTCCGGTGGACGGCCGACCAGATGCTGCGCCGCCTGCTGCCGGCCGGCGCCGAGCCGCTGTGGCGCGACCCCAGCGGGCGGGTGCAGCTCGCCGAGGTGCACACGGACACCGCCTGGGTGGGATACAAGATCAGCCGGCTCCAGGAGGAGACGGGGGTGCGCGTGGCGTTCCTCACGCGGCTGGGCGAGGCGATGCTTCCCACCTCGGAGACGGTCCTTCAGGAAGGCGACCTGGTGCACGTGATGATGCGCACGGACGAGGTCGAACAGGTGGAGGCCGCGTGCGCGAAGGGCCCTGAGGAGGCCCACCGGTGAGCGGCGCACACACGGCCCTCGGGCCGCAGACGACGGGCAGGGCGCGCGGTCGCCGCGCGGGCACGGACGGGGGCCTCTCCCGGGCGGCGGCCCAGGGGAAGAACGAGGGAGCACTGTGAGGGTCGCCATTGCCGGGGCCGGTGCGGTCGGCCGCTCGATCGCGGGCGAGCTGCTGGAAAACGGCCACGAGGTCCTGCTGATCGACAAGAATCCGACCTCGATCTCGGTGGAGCGGGTCCCGCAGGCGGAGTGGCTGCTGGCCGACGCCTGCGAGATCACGTCGCTGGACGAGGCCGCGCTGCAGCGCTGCAACGTGGTGATCGCCGCCACGGGTGACGACAAGGTCAACCTCGTCGTCTCGCTGCTCGCCAAGACGGAGTACGGCGTCCCCCGGGTCGTCGCCCGCGTCAACAACCCGAAGAACGAGTGGCTCTTCAACGAGGCCTGGGGCGTGGACGTGGCCGTCTCCACCCCGCGCCTGATGTCGGCGCTGGTGGAGGAGGCGGTGAGCGTCGGCGACCTCGTCCGGTTGATGCGCTTCAGCCAGGGCGACGCGAACCTGGTCGAGCTGACCCTCCCGGAGGAGGCCGCGCTGGTGGGCACCCGGGTCGGGGAGGTCGCCTGGCCGGAGGACACCTCGCTGGTCACCATCATCCGCGGGCACCGCGTGCTCACCCCGTCCAAGGACGACGCGCTCGAGGCGGGCGACGAGCTGCTCTTCGTGGCCTCCCCGCACCGCGAGGAGCAGTTGGAGGACCTGCTCTCGGTGCGCAGCGCCGGGACCGGGGCCCAGGAGTAGTCCTACGGACAGGGGCGGCCGGAACCCGTGGGTTCCAGCCGCCCCTCGTGCGTTCGGCGCGCCGGGCGCGGGGCGCCGGGTCAGCTGCCGGTGGCCTCCTTGGCGGCGCGCTCGGCCTTCTCGAGCCGCTCGGCCTCCTCCATCTCCGCGATCACGTCGATCGGCGGCGGGGCCTTGGCCAGGAAGATCCAGGTCAGATAGACGCAGAGCAGGAAGGGCGGGATGCCGAGGGCGACCTTGACCCAGCCGAGCTGGGTGGCGTTCCCCCAGATGTAGAGCGGGAACAGGATCGCCGACTTGACGAGCAGGATGACACCCCAGGCCCAGGTGGCCTTGGTGTACGCGACGAGCCGGCCCGGGTTCCGCGTGCGCCAGGACAGGTTCTCCTTGAGGATCGGTCCGAGCAGCAGTCCGATCAGCGGGTACTTCAGCAGCGCGGAGACCACGTAGGCGACCGCGAGCCCGAGGGTGTAGAGCATGCCCGGCAGGTAGAAGTTCTTCGCGTCGCCCGACATCATCGCGAACACAGCGCCGAACGCGACGCCGAAGACGCCGCTGAAGGCGTGCTTGAGGGTCTGCCGACGCACCAGGCGGGCCAGTGCCAGCACCAGGGACAGGCCCAGCGCCGCGATCGCCGCGGTGTGGATGTCCCGGTTGATCGTGTAGATCAGGACGAAGACGAGGCCGGGCACCGTCGTGTCGATCATTCCCCACACGCCGCCGAAGGCCTCCAGCAGCGCGCGGTCGGCCGCCGCCTTGGAGGCGGCCGCGTCGTGCCCTGGCCTCCCCTCGGCTCCGGTCGTGGGCTGTGCCCCGGTCCGCTTGTCGATCGACACCACCGGCTACTCCTGTCCGACCGGACGCAACTCGTATCTGGGATTGAACAGCACCGGGCGGCCGCGGTTCATGGCGATCCGCCCCGACGCGATGATCCTGCGGCCCGGCTCGATGCCGACGATGCTGCGCCGGCCGAGCCACACCACGTCCAGCGGCGCCGAGCCGTCGAAGAGCTCGGCCTCCAGGGCCGGCACGCCGGCCCGCGGCCGCAGGGTGACAGCGCGTAGCGTACCCGTCACCGTCACTATGTCGCGATCGGAGCAGTCGCAGATCCGGGTGCACCCGACGTCCGCGGTGTCCTGCCGCAGCTCGTCGGAGTGCAGCTCCTCCTGGGAGCTGGACCATCGGTCGAGCATCTTGCGGAAGCGGCCGGCCGGCCGGTCCGAACGGGTGGAACCACTCATACCTGGAAGGGTACCGGGCCGGGGTGGACGAATCACTGATCACTTCTCGAAGCGGTAGCCCATGCCCGGCTCCGTGATGAAGTGCCGCGGGTGCGCGGGGTCGGCCTCGAGCTTGCGCCGCAGTTGGGCCATGTAGACCCGCAGGTAGTTGCTCTCGGTGCCGTACGAGGGGCCCCAGACCTCCTGGAGCAGCTGCTTCTGGCTGACCAGGCGGCCGGTGTTGCGTACGAGCACCTCCAGCAGGTGCCACTCGGTGGGGGTGAGCCGGACGTCGGCGCCGCCGCGGTTGACCTTCTTCGCGGCGAGGTCGACGACGAAGGACTCGGTCTCCACGGTCGCGGCGCCGTCCTCCGGGCCGCCGGGCGTGGCCCTGCGGACGGCGGCGCGGAGCCGGGCCAGCAGCTCGTCCATGCCGAAGGGCTTGGTGACGTAGTCGTCGGCTCCCGCGTCGAGGGCCTCGACCTTCTCGTCGGAGGCCTGCCGGGCGGAGAGCACGATGATCGGCACCCGGGTCCAGCCGCGCAGCCCGCGGATCACCTCGACGCCGTCCATGTCGGGCAGGCCGAGGTCGAGCACGATGACGTCGGGGTGGCGGGCTGCGGCGAGCTGCAGCGCGGTGGCGCCGTCGTGCGCGGCGTCGACCTCGTACTTGCGGGCCCGCAGGTTGATCACGAGAGCGCGCACGATCTGCGGCTCGTCGTCGACCACGAGCACCCGGTTCATGGAGCCTGCCTTTCCTTCACGATGCGGGGTGGAGCGGGAGTGCGGGGTGGAGCGTCGGGGGTGCGTTGCGGTGCGGACGCGGGTCAGGTCGTGGCCCCGGCCGGGAGGTCCGGGGCGGTGGGGGCACTGCCGGGCGCGGCCCGGAGCGTGAGCACCATCGTCAGTCCGCCGCCCGGGGTGTCCTCGGGCCGCAGGGTGGCGCCCATGGCGTCGGCGAAGCCGCGGGCCACCGCGAGGCCGAGGCCCACGCCATTGCCGCGGGGGGCGTCGCCGTACCGCTGGAAGGGCTCAAAGATCCGTTCCTTGGCTGCGTCGGGGACGCCGGGGCCGCGGTCGACGACGCGCAGGTCGACACCGTCACCCAGGGCGCTCGCGGCGACCAGCACCTGGGCGCCGGGCGGGCTGTACTTGACGGCGTTCTCCACGATGTTGGCGACGCTGCGCTCGAGGAGCCCGGGGTCGACGGAGACCATCGGGAGTGTCTCGGGGACCTCCAGGACGACGCTGTCGTCGGGGACGCCGCGCAGCGCCTTGGGGACGACCTCGTCGAGGTCCACCTCGCGGATCAGCGCGGTGACGGTGCCGGTCTGCAGGCGCGACATGTCGAGGAGGTTGCCGACCAGGTTGTCGAGCCGGTCCGCGCCGTCCTCGATGCCCTCCAGCAGCTCGGCCTCGTCCTCCTGCGACCAGGCCACGTCGTCGGAGCGCAGTGAGGTGACGGCCGCCTTGATGGCGGCGAGGGGGGTGCGCAGGTCGTGGGAGACGGCGGCGAGCAGGGCGGTGCGGATGCGGTTGCCCTCGGCCAGCTCACGGGCCCTGGCTGCCTCGTCCTCCAGCCGCTGCCGGTCCAGGACGCCGGCGGCCTGCGCCGCGAAGGCCGAGAGCACCCGGCGGTCGGAGGCGGGCAGCACCCGGCCGACGAGGGCGAGGGAGAGGTTGTCGCTGACCGGCACCTCCACGTCCGCGTCCTCGGGACGCGGGCACCTCCGGTCGCCGACGCCCGCGGCGCAGGTCCACGCTCCGTGCTCGTCGGCCCGCTCCAGCAGGGAGACGGACTCCATGCCGAAGGTCTCTCGCACCCGCTCCAGCAGGGCGTCCAGCGAGTGCTCGCCGCGCAGCACGCTGCCGGCCAGGTACGACAGGATCTCCGCCTCGGATTGGAGTCTGGCGGCCTGGTGGGTGCGGCGTGCCGCCAGGTCCACCACGGAGGCCACCGCGACACCGACCACCACGAAGATCGTGATGGCGATCAGGTTCTCGGGCTCGGCGATGGTGAAGGTGTGCAGGGGCGCGGCGAAGAAGTAGTTGAGCAGTATCGAGCCGCCCACCGCCGAGACCAAGGCCGGGTAGAGGCCGCCGACCAGGGCCGCCGCGACCGTCAGGGTCATGAACAGCAGCATGTCGGTGGCGATGCCCAGTGCGGGATGCAACTGGGTGAGGAAAAGGCAGAGCAGCGCGGGACCGAGCACACCGGTGGCCCAGCCGGCGATCACCCGGCTGCGGCCGAGATGCGCGCCGCGCGCCACGGGCAGTCCGCGCCCCTTGGCGGCGTGCTCGTGCGTGACGATGTGCACGTCGAGGTCGGGCCCGCACTCGCGGGCCACGGTCGCCCCGACGCCCGGCCCGAAGACGTACTGCCACGCGGGCCGGCGGCTGGTGCCGAGCACCACCTGGGTGGCGTTGACGCCGCGGGCGAAGTCCAGCAGGGCGCCGGGGACGTCGTCGCCCACGACGTGGTGGAAGGAACCTCCGAGGTCCTCGACGAGCGTGCGCTGGACGGCGAGTTCCTTCGGCGAGCCGGCCGTCAGGCCGTCGCTGCGCGCGATGTGGACGGCGAGGATCTCCCCGCCCGCGCCCTTGGCCGCCATCCGCGCCGCACGCCGGATCAGCGTCCGCCCCTCCGGGCCTCCGGTGAGGCCGACCACGATGCGCTCACGGGCCTGCCAGGTGGCGGAGATGTCGTGGTCGGTGCGGTACTGCCGCAGGTACTCGTCGACCCGGTCGGCCACCCACAGCAGGGCCAGTTCCCGCAGCGCGGTCAGGTTGCCGGGCCGGAAGTAGTTGGACAGCGCCGCGTCGACCTTGTCGGAGGCGTAGATGTTGCCGTGCGCCATGCGGCGGCGCAGCGCCTGCGGCGACATGTCGACCAGTTCGATCTGGTCGGCACGCCGGACCACCTCGTCGGGCACGGTCTCGCGCTGCCGCACCCCGGTGATCGATTCGACGACGTCGCCGAGCGACTCCAGGTGCTGGATGTTGACCGTCGATATGACGTCGATGCCGGCCTGGAGGAGTTCCTCGATGTCCTGCCAGCGCTTCTCGTTGCGGCTGCCGGGCACGTTGCTGTGCGCCATCTCGTCGACCAGCGCGACCTCGGGCCGGCGCGCGAGCACCGCGTCGACGTCCATCTCGGTGAAGACGGTGTCGCGGTACTCGATCTCCCTGCGCCGCACGACCTCCAGTCCGTGCAGCATGACCTCGGTGCGGGCGCGGCCGTGGTGCTCGACGAGGGCGACGACGACATCGGTGCCGCGCTCCAGTCGCCGGTGGGCTTCGGAGAGCATCGCGTAGGTCTTGCCCACTCCTGGGGCCGCCCCCAGGTATATCCGCAAAGTCCCGCGTGCCATGGCTCCACGTTCCGCCTCGTGGCGTGCCCCTTCCGGGCCCGTCCGACACTGGGAATCCTATGGTCCCAGGAGCGGACAAATCGGGCGAGGCGCCCCTTCCGGGAACACGTTGACGCGTCCTTGACGCCTCCTTTCGGAGGAGACCAGCCTGGCGGGGTAACGCTTCGCGCGGATGCTGCGCGAGCGGATCGCCGCAGGTCGGGGTGGTGATGCCGCGGTATTCGGGGCCGAGGGCGCGGCTGGGGCCGGAGCATCGCCGGAACCGGGCGCTCGCGAGCGCGTGGGGCGCGCTGCGGTCGAGGGAGGCATGACACCAACCGTCGCAAGGCGTCGGTTGCGGGGCGGCCACTTTCCGGGGTCCGGTGATCCAGGGGCCTGAGCGGACGGTGCTCGCGGGACCCCGGCGCGGGCTGCCGTCGAGAAGTTCCTGCCGGGGCGGCCGCACGCCGACGCCGTCACCGTACGACGCGGGGCCGACCCGACACATCCCCCACCGAAGGGAGGCCTTCGCGGAACGCGGTGCCCTCTCCCGGCCCGGAATCCCCACCGCATTAGGATCCGGACCGGGTGGCGCCCGCCGCCGCTGCTCGGCGACGGCGGTGTGCGCCCTTCCGCCGCCCCCTCCGCGTTGCCGAGCGGCCTGCGCAGGCCTCCCTCCGTGCCTTCACTCTCTCCCGCCGGCCGGCTCCAGGGGCGGTTACTGGCGGTCCCTTGACGCCCGCGTCCCCCCGCCTGACGCCTTTCTGACGCCGTCCGTCCCGGTTCCCGCAGCGGGGCGCGGGATGCCCGGGGTCAGCCGGCGCTCCCTCGCCACCGCCGGACGATGAGCGCTGAGGTGCTCGGTTGCTTCTCACGGATCGTGCCGGCCTGGGTGGTGGACGGGCGATCTTGCTTGGCGGCACCATGGGAGGCTGTTCAGCTCCGCTCGTGCGCCGGGCGACGACAGCCTGGCGGGCGTCGCCGTCAGGAAGGGTCCGGCCCTGGGGTCCGCATCCACACCGATGCCCAGCGGCATGTCCAGGTGATCAGTGGTGACGAGTCTGCCAGGGCGGCACTCGCGGACGATCTGCGTGCCATGGCCGCCGCCGAGGACGGCGGCCACCTTCACATGACTACTTCCCGAACCACCTCCACCTCGTCGGCGGGTCTGTGTCGCTGGGGGTCAACAGCCCGCACGGCGGCCTGTCCACCCGGTGATCGGGCGGTTGACCGATACGGAATCGCCGTAGGCGCCCGGCGCCCGGGGGCACCGATCGTGTCGTAGTGCCGGATGCCGGCCGCCATCGCCGCCCTTGGGCGAACTTCGGATCTACTCGTCCGGCCCTGCCCGTCGATCAAGCACACCACCGCGCCGCCGCGGCCGTCAGCCGGTCAGCCGCCCCAGGGCGATGTTGAGTTCCAAAACGTTGACGGTCGGCTCGCCGAGGATGCCGAACTGCCGGCCGTCCGTATGCGCAGCGACCAGCCGGGCGACCTGGGCGGTGCTCAGCCCGTTGGCCTTGGCCACCCGCGCGATCTGGATGTGCGCGTACGCCGGGGAGATGTCGGGGTCCAGACCGGAGCCGGAGGCCTGGACCGCGTCCGCGGGCACCTCGGACTGCGGGACCCCGTTGAAGGCGGCGACCTCCGCCTTGCGCTCCTTCACCAGGCCGGTGAGGGTCCTGCTGGTGACCGCGAGGTTGGAGGCGCCGGTGTAGGTCGGGTCGTACGGCCCGGCTCCTGCGTCGGCGTCGGCGGCCGAGGGACGGGGCTGGAACCACTTGGGGTTCGGGGCGAAGTCCTTGCCCGTGGCGAAGTTCTGGCCGATCAGCGCGGAACCGACGACCTTGCCGTCGACTCTGACCTCGGACCCGTTTGCCTGGTTGTGGAAGGCCGTCTGGGCCACCCCCCACACCGCGAGCGGGTAGAGGACGCCGAGGACGACGGTCAGCATCAGCAGCGCACGCAGGGCGCTCCAGACCAGCCGGGCAGAGGGGGCTACGGACGCGTTCATGGTTCTCCGTACGCCTTCGTCAGTGGAATCCGGGGAGCAGGGAGATCAGCATGTCGATCAGCTTGATGCCGACGAAGGGGGCGATCAGGCCGCCGACTCCGTAGATCCCGAGGTTGCGGCGGAGCATCCGGTCGGCGCCGGTCGGCCGGTAGCGCACACCGCGCAGGGCGAGCGGCACCAGGGCGATGATGATCAGCGCGTTGAAGACGACCGCGGACAGGATCGCGGACTGCGGCGACGA
>NZ_JBYIQP010000140.1:0-7441 GCF_057707665.1 Actinacidiphila sp. bgisy167
CCATCAACGACCCAGAACCCAAACCGTTTCGGATCAATAGGCCCGGTGACGGATCTTCTCCACCTCGTTCTTGATCTCCGCTTCCCGGCCCACCGCCCGCGTCAACTCCACCCCGTTCACCGGCCCCGAAGCGGCCACCACCGCGGCGAACACCTCCCGATACAGGCCGCTGAGCACCTCCTCACCCATACCCGGAGTGTTCACTGCTTCCGGGGCCCGCCGGCATGATCAACCGGCCCATGCCGGGGCGATCCGGGCAAACACCGGGGCCCTGCTGGGACACCTGCCTGCTCCTGGCCTGATTAGGCCACGCCCTAAACAGGCCTGGGATTGGTGCGCCCCTGATCTTGAGAGCACCAGTGGGTGCATGATGTATTGATCCTGTAAAAGTGCAGGGGACATGCGGGTCAGGTGGGGGGATACGTGGACGAGGCCATGCAGGCGCAAAGGGAAGACACACCAGCCCAATGTGTGACTCTGAATCTGCAGCGCTCCCTCCCAGTCTTCCACTGCTGATCTGACCACGATCTGCCGGCTAACCGTCGTTGTCACGCGACTTTGCGCGATGCAATCACCGCTGAAGCAAGGCCCGCTCGCGGCACTGCGGTGCCGCCGTTGCCTCTTCCTGCAATTCCAATTCAAGCGCATCACTAAGTCGCCTCAGGTGGCGGTGAGACCGTTCTCCGCAAATGGCATACGGTATCAGTATGATGGAGGAATCAGTGAGCAACCCTAAACGGCGAATTTCTAGAGTTGCGGTGTCAGCGGTGCTGGCCGCTGCAACTGCAACGGTCATTATCTCCTCTACATCCAAGAGTGGAGAAAGCGGCCAGGCGCAGACCGTCAAGTCGCACGGTCAGGACTTGGTGGCAGAATCAAGCGCCGACTCGGATGATCCCACAACGTGGCAACTGCCTATTGAAGCGTATTTGCCAGATACCTCGAGGGCGGGAAGCCTCGTGGCCTCAGCCCGAGATGCACGCATCGACGAATGCATGGCAGACGCCGGTCTCCCCGAGTGGGAGCCTGCCCCCGATCTTCCCTCTCTGGAGAATAACTCCTTTACTGGAACCCGGTATGGACGCTCCGATATTGAGCAAGCACGCAAAAGTGGTTACCACCCGGATCCCGAAAAGGTGGCGGCTTACAATAAGGCGCTGCGGGAGGATCATTCCATGGAGACTGATCGAGAAGTGCTGAAGAAGTGCGCTTTTAAAGTCGATGGCCGCCCCAGTGAAGAGATGGATGCCGCACGCCAGCCCAGCATGGCTGAAGAGATCGCCTACTACTCCTACCGTGATTCTATGAACGATTCACGCGTCCTCCGCGCTTTCAAGCGGTGGTCGGAATGCATGAAGACCAAGGGTTACAACTACGAAGCGCCGATGGACGCCAACGACGACCCACAGTGGGCAGCCAACGGCGGATTCACGCAAAAGGAGATCGACACAGCGGTCGCCGACGTGGAGTGCCGCGACAAATACCATGTTGAGCGCGTGTGGTTCGATTCCGAGGCGGAAATTCAAAACTCGATGATTGGCAAAAATCTCAAGGTGCTGCAGCAGGAGCGCGTAGCGGCGCAGGGTAGGCATCAGTAGGCACCGACGGCTCTAGTTTTCGAGGAGAATAAATGCGTACATCACTCCGGAGACTTGGCGTCCTGACGACGACGCTCGTTGCCGCTGTGGCGCTGGCATCTCCCGCCCACGCGGGATATGACCCCTACGACGATGGCACCAACAACGATGACGAAACCCTCATGAATACGGCGGCCTGCGCCGACCAGTATTCCTCAGAGTTCCCCTTTCATATCTTCTACAACTCGAACCTGGGCGGTTCGTACCGCAATCTCAAGTACGGCGTATACGACTTCGATGCCCTTCGTCTTGGCGGTTCGACATCGACGGCCCAGCCACTGAAGTTCTGCATGCTTGGCGTTTCCAGCCCGTGGCCGGGATCGGGGCAGAAAATCAAGAATAATGCGGCGTCCGCGCGAAATGACCACTACAAGTACGTTGCTCGCGTGTACTACTTCAGTGGGTACAATGGGCCAGAGGATGTGCTGAACCCTTACGAAAGCCGGGCGAGATTCACCAGCGTGTACAACGAGAACGCCTCGTTCCGCTACTGGGTTCCATAGACTATCCCACCTGTGATACTGCGGTAAAGGGCACACATATTCTGCTGCTGCGAGCACGCGCACTGGGCTGGGCTGCCTAGAGTTCGAGGGGCCATTTTAGCTGCCACTATGCCGTGCGATACAGATATCCTCTGGGGGAATCCCCCTGCATTCAGTCTCAGTATCCGGAGTCCTCGCTGAAGCGCCGTGGTGCGACAGCAAGGACTCCGGTGCCAGTGGGCCGCGAGGCGGAGGATGTGGCGCCGTCCGCTGGCAAGCGGCTACCGGGGGAGGCCCGGGATAGGCCAGACGGCCTCCCTCCTGATCGAGTTCAGGGGGCGGCTTCAGCGGCGAGCCACAAGGAGGTGTAGTCCAGTGCCGTCTCCGGACATGGTGAACTCCGGGTCCTTCGACGATGCGCGGCCCGCGCCACTGACGCGCACATCGTGGCACTCCACGGTGTCGAGGCAGCGGGCGTCTACTGGACCGTCACCACGCCCGAGGGCACCCTCACCGTATGCGCGGCCCCCGTCGGAGACGCCGCGGCAGGTGAACAGACACCGCCGTAGCCGCCTCACCGGGCGTGCTCACCGCCGCTCGCCCCCACATCAGACTCAGCGGCGTCTTCGACACAGAGACGGCTGCGGAGTCTGTCCAGTCAACTTCTCTTCCGGACCTTGGAGAATCCTTGAGGCTGAGATGTAGAGCACATCCGTCCCTCGTGCTGACGGCCGCCGTGCTGGCGGTCGTCGGCCTCATGCCAGCCGCCGCGCCGGCACTCGCCGCAGAGGCGATACCGAAACCGTCTCCGGAACCATCCGCCCAATCCGTGCCACCCGCCCAGGCCGACAATCCGGGCAAGAAGCTCGGCACGGGCTGGAAGGCGTCCAAGGACCGGGCGGTGACCAGCGCGGCGGACACCGACGGCCTGAAGATCCTCGTCGCCGACTCGTCGAAGGCGTACGCCTGGAAGACCGTCGCCTCCCTGGCGGAGCCGACGATGTCGGCGGACACCTGGATCGGCAACCAGTGCCTCATGGACGCCAGTCATGTCGCCGCCGTGTACGCGCCCCGCACCTTCACCAACAAGCCCGACCTGATGCAGGGCGGCGCGTTCGCGGCCGTCGTCAACACCGTCACCGGCCGCGTAGCGAAGCTGCCATTCACCGCGTCGCTCGCCTACTTCGATCCGTCCTGCAACACGGTCACGCACACGGCCGCCTTCACCGCCTTCCGTGACATGAACGACCCGGTGAAGACGAAGAGCCGCGTGGTGACAGTCGACACGGCCGGAAAAACGGTCAGTTCGGCGGTGACCGCGGGCGAGGTCACCAGCGCGGTACCGGTCGAGGACGGTGCAATCGGCGCACGCGGGCGCGACCTGGTCCACCTCGACGAGAAGGGCCGGCTGATGATGCTCACCACCGCCGACAGCCCTCCGTTCGACATCCGGCTCACCCGCGACGGGCACGTAGCCTTCCTCGACCGCCAGGGCGACTCCACCACGCAGGCCAAGCTGTGGCGCGGGCGTGGCAAGCCCTCCGTGATCGCCTCGGGCAAGCTCGGTGACGTGGACCTGCGCCAGGGCACCGAGGGCCGGGTGTTCCTCACCGGGGAGCCCGTCGACACCCATCTGAAGGACTCGGGCGTCACGCTCCTGGACGCCCCCGCAGAGACGGAGGTCTCCACTCTGGGACGGCTCGCCGTCGACCCCATCCTCACCCCCGGCGTCCGCCGCGGCTTCGCCCGCATCAAGGACGCGGGCAAGAGCTTCGACAAGAGCGGCGCAGAATCAAGGAGCCCGGTCACCGGCGCGCCCGACACCGTCGGCGGCGGCGAGCCAATCACCGTAAGGTCCACCGCCACCCTCACGGGTGAGAAGATCACGCAGTCGGTTGCGCAGACCACGGCGGCCAGCGGCGACACCTCCGTGTCCCCCGCACTCACCGGCACCACCGCCACCGTCACCGACGACTCCCTGGCCCACAACCCGGTCGACACCGACCGCTGGTGCTCAGTGCCCCGCAACGACGTCAACTCCCAGGCCCTGCAGCCCACACCGAACCAGGTCGAGTGGGCCGTCGACATGGCCGTCCGCAACGAACTGCGCGCGAACCAGATCACCCAGGGCGGCTGGCGCGACCAGATCGGGCTGGGCACCATCGACCCGCAGGGCCTCTTCCCCCGCCCCGATCTAACCGGTGGCGGCCGCATCCCGGCGAACGTGCTGCTCGGCGTCATGGCCCAGGAGTCGAACCTGTGGCAGGCCGAGCCAGGCGCTATCCCCGGCCAGATGGGCAGCCCGCTGGCCTCCTACGCCGGATTCTACGGCCACAAGGGCGATACCCCGGCCGAGTACTGGAAGATCAACTGGGCGAACTCTGACTGCGGCTATGGCGTAGGACAGGTCACCGACGGCATGCGGCTTGCGGGGTACGGGAAGGAGGGGGAAACCGCGCTGCCCGCGGCCACCCAGCGCGCGGTCGCCCTGGACTACACAGTGAACGTCGCCGCCTCCCTGTACATCCTCGCGGACAAGTGGAACGAGCTCCACGAGCCGAGCCAGACGATCACCGTCAACAACGACGACCCGTCCCGGGTCGAGAACTGGTTCGCGGCTCTGTGGAACTACAACCTCGGTTTCAACCCCCGCTCCGACGAGACGAAGAACGGCAACTGGGGCCTGGGCTGGTACAACAACCCCGCCAACCCGGCCTATCCGCCGGACCGCGACCCATTCATGGACATGACCTGGGATCCGGCCAATTGGCCGTGGGACGCCGCCCATCCGCAGTACTGGCCCTACGAGGAGAAGGTGATGGGCTGGGCCGCCTGGTCTATCGACACCGGGTTCTCCTACGCCACCTCCGGCCGCCAGGACTGGCCGGGCGAGAGCGGCTACGCGTCGGCGGGCTTCCGTCCCGCGTGGTGGACGACCGAGGCCGCCCGCAGTGCCATCAAGCCGCCCTTGCGCACCTTCTGCAACTCCGCCAACAACTGTGACTCCGCCAACCCGCCGGACTGCCCGGACGCCGACTGCTTCACGCAGTACTGGTGGCACGAGTCGAACGCGACCTGGAAGGACGACTGCGCCTCCACCTGTGGCAACGAGAACATCAAGTACCAGACCCTGATATCGGAACCAGGCCGCGGCTACCGGCTCCAGTACGGCACCCCCGTCTGCGCCGGCGACTCCGCCAACAACCTGCCCGCGGGCGCGCTGATCGTAAACTCCGTACCGGACAAATCGAACACGTACAGCACGTGCGGTACGACCGGCACCGACGACGGGAGCTTCGAGTTCACGTTCAACTCGGACGGCTCGGTCAGCCCCGGCCTCGGGCAGTACGAGGGGAAGGGCGACCTGTACCAGATAGGCGGCGGATACGACGGCCACTACTGGTTCGCCCACACCCGAAACGCCGCCCACCTCGGCGGCGACAACGGAGTGATGACCGTCAACGGAACCTGGACACTCGGCCAAAACCTGAACGGCTGGGCCCGGGTGTTCGTGCACCTGCCCGATACCGGCGCCCACACCCAGCAGGCCCACTACACCATCCACGGCGTGGCGGGTGGTGACCGGGAGCGTTACCTCAACACCCACTACAGCGAGAACACCTGGGCCGAGCTCGGTGTCTACCAGTTCACCGGAACTCCCCAGGTGGAGCTCACGAACACCACCGACGACGGCACCGCCGACGAGGACGTGGCTTACACCTCGGTCGCCTTCCAGAAACTCCCGGGCAAACCGCACGACATGGTCGTCGCGATGGGTGACTCCTATACCTCCGGCGAGGGCTCGGGAGATTACTACCACGTCAGCGACCGCGATCACGGGGAGACCAGCTGGAACGCCTGCCGGCGCAGCCCGAACGCATGGCCGCGCAAGGTGACTCTCCCGAACCAGTCGGAGACCGTCGGGGCACTCGCGGACAGCTACGACACAAGTCTCGACTTCCAGTTCGTCGCCTGTTCCGGAGCCAAGGCGTGGCAGGCGGGGTCGGGCTCGCCGACGAACACCAGCACAGGAATGGAAACCTGGGGCTTCGACGGGAACTTCCACGAGAAGTTGCAGATCGACTCCGGCGTCCTCAGCTCGGACACAACCCTGGTGATGCTGACCATCGGCGGCAACGACGCCCAGTTCGACCAGAAGATCCAGGACTGCGTGATAAGCGGTTGTCCCTCCGAAGCCTCGATGCAGTCGGACATCGATGACGCCGTCGCGGAAACCAGGGAGTTGCTGGAAGACATCCACACCGAAGCGCCGAACGCGACCATCTCCCTGATGGGGTATCCCCTGCTCTTCAGCCGAACGGAGGCCTGCTCGACACTGGTGAGTGCGTCCCAGCGTGTCATTCTGAACGACATGGCCCAGTACTTCGAGGACAAGCAGCGCGAGCTCGCGGCTTCCATGACCGCACAGAACGTGCGCTATCGGTCCCCGCAGTCCGCGTTCGAGGGCAAGCGCATCTGCGACGCGACGGAGGGCATCAACGGGGTAGTGGCCGGGCCGAACGGTGACGGCGACTTCCACCATGGCGACGACGCGACGCAGCTGTGCTGGTGGTTGTGGGGTGACAGCTGCCTCAGCCGGGAGAGCTACCACCCGAACAAGACTGGCACCAGCGCCTACGCGCAGGCGTACATGACGCTGGGTCCCGCCGCGCTCAGGCAAGAGGGCCAGTGAATCGGGCTCTCTCCTCTGTCGGTGCTCCGTCGCGGTCCGACCGCGGCGGGGTACCGGCCCCCGGCTGCATGGTGGCCCTCATGGCGCCCATCGTCCTCGTGCTGCTCGCCGCGGGAACACTCATGATCATGGCCCACCGCCAGACCAACGCCAACGAGCGCCATGAGAAGGAGGCACTGGACCAGATGGCCAGGTTCGTCGAGTCGTACGAGGACGATGTCCAGGACGAGGCGCGTATCAGTTACCCGAGCCAGGCGCAGACGCGAGCCATTGCCCAGCGTTACTACGGCACCCTCGTCTCCTACGAGCTGTCGGACCGGTCGCTGAGCACCCGCGTCAAGTTCTTCGCGACCTACGAGAACACCAGCTTCTTCGGCACCTCGATCTCACGCGCCTACCGCTGCTACTCCATCCGCTTCCAGGAGGGCGTCGAGAGTAAACCACGCAGGACGACGCTTCCCCTCCAGCAGTGCAATCCCACCTGACCGGACACACTGACTTCGGCTCGTCGGGGTGAACGGGAGTGTCATGAATCAGGTGGGCACCCGTTCAGAAGGGACTCCTGATGGATACGAAGACTGGTCACCTGATCGAGGACACTGACGGCGTGTCGGTTGCGGCGCTGGACG
>NZ_JBYIQP010000141.1:0-7275 GCF_057707665.1 Actinacidiphila sp. bgisy167
CCCGCCTATCCGCGCAGACCTCTAAGGGGACGGCGAGGGGACGCGGGCGGTGGGCCTTCGGGTGTTACGGGATGCTCCAGTCCACGGGCTGGCTGCCCTGTCGGACCAGCAGGTCGTTCGCGCGGCTGAAGGGCCGGGAGCCGAAGAAGCCGCGGTCGGCCGACATGGGGGAGGGGTGGGCGGACTCGACGGCCGGCAGGTTCCCCAGCAGCGGACGCAGTCTGCGGGCGTCGGAGCCCCACAGGATGGCCACCAGAGGCTTTCCGCGCGCCGCGAGCGCGCGGATGGCCTGCTCGGTGACCGCCTCCCAGCCCTTGCCGCGGTGCGCCCCGGGCTTGCGGGGCGCGGTGGTGAGCGCCCTGTTGAGCAGCAGGACGCCCTGCCGGGTCCAGGGCGTCAGGTCGCCGTTGGAGGGCTGGGGCAGGCCCAGGTCGGTGTTCAGCTCCCGGTAGATGTTCTGCAGGCTGCCGGGCAGCGGCCGCACCTCCGGGGCCACCGAGAAGGACAGCCCCACGGCGTGCCCCGGTGTGGGATACGGGTCCTGGCCCACGATCAGCACCCTTACGTCGTCGAAGGGCTGCTGGAACGCGCGCAGCACGTTGCTCCCCGAGGGCAGGTAGGTGCGCCCCGTGGCGATCTCGGCGCGCAGGAAGTCGCCCATAGCGGCGATCCCCCCGGCCACCGGCTCCAGGGCCTTGGCCCATCCTTCTTCGACGATCTCGTTCAACGGTCGTGCTGCCACGGTGAGTCACTCTAGTGGCTCACACCGACACTCAGACCACGGCCGCCCGTACGCACAGGACGTCAGGCAGGTGGGAGGCGACGAGCCGCCAGGAATCGCCCTCGTCCGCGCTCGCGTACACCTCGCCGTTGCGGTTGCCGAAGTAGACCCCCACCGGGTCGGCGTCGTCCGTGCGCAGCCCGTCCCGCAGGACCACGCCGTAGTGCCTTTCCGTCGGCAGACCGGCGGAGAGGGCCGTCCACGAGGCGCCGGCGTCCTCGGTGCGGTGGATCCGGCAGCGGTACTCGGGCTGGTAGCGGTCGCCGCCGTCCTTGACCGTGGAGACGTAGGCGACGCCGCCGCGCCGGGGGTGGGTGGCGATGGCGAAGCCGAAGTCCGCGGGCAGGCCCTTGCCGATCTCCGTCCAGCTCGCGCCGGCGTCGTCGCTGCGGTACACCCCGCCGTGGTTCTGCAGATACAGCCGGTCCGGTTCCTCGGCGTCCCGGGCGATCTTGTGTACGCACTGCCCGAACTCCGGGTACGGGTCGGGCAGGAACTCCGCCTTGAGCCCGGTGTTGGACGCCGTCCAGCTCGCACCCCCGTCGGACGAGCGGTAGACCCCGCCGGAGGAGACGGCCGCGATCACCGCGTCGGCGTCGCGCGGATCGGTGACGACCGTGTGCACCGCCTGCCCGCCGAAACCGGCGCCCCACTGCTCGCGCTGCGGGTGCTCCCACAGGCCGCGCACGAACTCGAAGCTCACCCCGCCGTCGTCGGAGCGGAACAGCGCGCCCGGTTGCGTCCCCGCCCACACCAGGTCCGGGGCAACGGGACCGGCGGGCTGGAGCTGCCACACGCGCTCCAGGGAGGTGTCCGTGTCCTTCGGGAAGCGCACCGCGGGCCTCGCCGACTCCTCCCAGCTGCGCCCGAGGTCGTCGGAGCGGAACACCGACGGCCCCCAGTGCGAGCTGTCCGCGCCGACCAGCAGACGGGGCACCGCTCGGCGGGTGTCGATGCCCACCGAGTACACCGCCTGCATGGGGAAGTGCGGGCCGGTCAGCTCCCACTTGCCGGCGCCGCCCCGCCGTCCGAGGAACAGTCCTTTGCGCGTGCCGATCGCGAGTACGACGTCGTCCATGACGCACCTTCTCAGGGCCGTGGTGGGATATGGCGTGCATCACAGATTCTGCACCGCCCCACTGACAACCGGGCTGCGGCGCGCGTGCGGCCGCCCGGGCCGCCTCGGCGTGCGCGGGCCATTGGCCGGTCTCCGGATATGTCCCGCCACGTCACCGGGCGGGGCGGGCGGCTCCCAACAGCCCCTCCCAGTCGGGGATCTTCACGGTCACCCGGTCCAGCGAGCGTCCCAGCGCCGTCTCGGCGGCCTCGATGGCCTCCCACCCGTTCCATTCGACCGGGTTCTGCCCCAGTGCCCGCAGCCCCTCCAGCGGATCGGCGGCCGGATCGGCGACCGCGGCGCGCCGGGCCAGCAGTTCCCGCACGTCGGCGATCAGGGCCGTGGCCGTCTGCTTGGCGCACGGGCGGTTGGTGCCGATGACCCCGGTCGGCCCGCGCTTGATCCAGCCGGCGACGTACTCGCCGGGCGAGGGCGTGCCGTCGCGCAGCACACGGCCCTCCTCGTTGGGCACGACGCCGAGCCGGTCGTCGAACGGCAGCCCCTCCAGGGGCACACCGCGGTATCCCACCGAACGCAGCACCAAACCGGCCTCGATGTCCTCCAGTTCGCCGGTGCCGCGCACTCCGCCCTTCCCGTCCGGCGCCGTCCGCTCGAACCGCACCGCGGCCACCGCGTCCTCGCCGAGCACCGCCACCGGCCGCAGGAAGAACCGCAGATGGATGCGGCGGCGCCGGCCCGACGGAGGCCGGGATGCCCAGCCGCGCAGCACCTCGACATTGCGCCGGGCGACCGGGACGAGCCCCTGCGGATCGGCGTACGCGGGGTCGAGCGCCAGCTCTTCGGGACGGACGAGCACGTCCGCGTCGGGCAGGTCGCCGAGCTCGCGCAGCTCCTTGGTGGTGAACTTCGCCTGTGAGGGCCCGCGCCGCCCCACCATGTGCACGTCCGTGACCCGGCTGTCCGCCAGGGCCCGCAGCACCCCCTCCGGCACATCGGTGCGGCGCAGCTCCTCGGCGCCGCGGGCCAGGATCCGCGCCACGTCGACGGCGACGTTGCCGATCCCGATGACGACGGCCGAGCGGGCGCACAGCGGGAAGCCGCCGGAAGCCTGGTCGGGATGGGCGCTGTACCAGGAGACGAAGTGCGTGGCAGCACAACTGCCCGGGAGGTCCTCGCCGGGCACCCCCAGCCGGCGGTCGGTCGCGGCGCCGACGCAGTACACCACCGCGTGGTAGAGCCCCAGCAGCGCCTGCGGGGACAGGCCGGGTCCGCCGACGGTCACATTGCCCAGGAAGCGGATCCGCGGGTCCTCGAGGACCCGCCGCAGCGTTCCCTGGAGGGACTTGATCTTCTCGTGGTCGGGGGCCACCCCGTACCGGACCAGTCCGTAGGGGCAGGGCAGCCGGTCGAGGACGTCGACGGCGACGTCCGGCACCGACTCCTGGCGGGTCAGCGCCTCGGCGGTGTACACCCCGCTGGGACCTGATCCGACGACTGCCACACGCAGCACGGGCGCCTCCCCTTCGGCGAGGGCTGGGTTCACCTCGGCAGCCCGTCCCCACCCGAAACGGGCGGGATGGGCGGTCATGTCCAGCATCGCACCGCGGGGCCACCGGAGGGAGGCACCGGAGCGTGTCGCGGTCGGGGATGTCAGCCCATGGCCCGCATCCGGGCGATCTCGGCGCTCTGCTGAGCGATCACTTCGTTCGCCCACTCGCCGACCTGGACGTTGCGGCCGTGCGTGAGCACCTCCGTGGCCATCGTCACCGCTCCTAGGTGGTGGGTGATCATCAGGCGCAGGAACTGCCGGTCGAACTCCGCGCCGCGCGCCTGGCGCAGCGCCGCCAGCTGAGCCTCCGTGGCCATGCCGGGCATCTTGGAGTGGTCATGGCCGTGGGAGTCGCCGTGGGTCTTGAGCCAGGCCTCCATGACGTCGATCTCCGGTCCCTGAGCGGCGTCGATGCGTGCGGCGAGTCCGCGCACCTGCTTGTCCGAGGCATGGGTGTCGGCGAGGGCGGTCATGACGAGCGCCTGCTGGTGGTGGGCGATCATGTTCGTCACATAGGTGACGTCCGCCGCGTTCGGGGAGTCGTCGGGCAGCGCCTTGGCGGCTTCCTCCTGGGAGAGGGTGGTGGCCTTCTCGCCTGGTGCGCCCGGTGCGATCACGGATGGCGCGGCGGACGCGGACTCGCTTGCGGAACCCCCGTCGCAGCCGGTCAGGGCGAGCATCAGGGCGGCGGTCAGGGCCAGCACGGGCAGCGTCGCAACGCGATACGAAGAGAACACCCGTGCATTGTCATCTGTTGACGCGCACATGAAAAGGGTCATACTTCCGGGGTCTGTGTGAAGTTCATAAGCGAACGGACAAAAGGGAGAACCTTGGTGAAGCGCTTACGTTCAGCCCTCGCTCGCCCCGGACGACTGGCGGCCCTGGCCGCCGCGGCCGTCACCTTGTTCGGACTGGCGGCGCCGACCCCGGCGACCGCCGAGGGGAGTATCCCGGGCGTCGACGAGGTCGTCACGAGCGCCAACGTCCAGCACCTGGTCAACATACCCAAGCAGTCCCTCACAGGGACCAACAGCGACCTGGCGTTCCAGGGCAAGTACGCCTTCGCGGGCAACTACGACGGCTTCGTCGTCTACGACATCAGCCGTCCCACCAGCCCCAAGATCGTCAGCCAGGTCCTGTGCCCCGGATCGCAGAACGACATCTCGGTCTCCGGAAACCTGCTGATCCTGTCCACCGACTCCTCGCGCTCGGACAACTCCTGCGCGAGCACGAGCCAGCCCGCCACCGAGAAGTCCTCCTGGGAGGGCGTCAAGGTCTTCGACATCAGCGACAAGGCGCACCCGCGCTACGTCGCCGCCGTGGAGACCGCCTGCGGTTCCCACACCCACACCCTCGTGCCGGGCAAGCGCGACGTGTTCGTCTACGTCTCGTCCTACTCGCCCAGCGCCGCCTTCCCCGACTGCCAGCCGCCGCACGACGGCATCTCCGTGGTGAAGATCCCGCGCAGCCACCCGGAGAAGGCGGCCGTCACGGCCTTCCCCGTCCTCTTCCCGGACGGCGGCAACCCGGGCATCCCCGCCACCGAGACCCAGGCCCGGGTCAGTCAGACCACCGGCTGCCACGACATCACCGTCTTCCCGAAGCTGAAGCTCGCCGCCGGCGCCTGCATGGGCGATGGCATCCTGATGGACATCTCCGACCCCGAGCGGCCGAAGGTCCTCGACCGGGTCCAGGACGACGTCAACTTCTCGTTCTGGCACTCGGCGACCTTCAACGAGCGCGGAACCAAGGTCGTCTTCACCGACGAACTCGGCGGTGGCGGCGGCGCCGAGTGCAACGCCGCGATCGGTCCGAAGCGCGGCGCCGACGGCATCTACGACATCGTCCGCGAGCACGGCAAGCCCAAGCTCGTCTTCCGCAACTACTACAAGATCCCGCGCCACCAGGCCGACACCGAGAACTGCGTCGCCCACAACGGGTCGCTCATCCCGGCCAAGGGCCGCGACATCATGGTCCAGGCCTGGTACCAGGGCGGCGTCTCCGTGTGGGACTTCACCGACTCCGCGCACCCCGAGGAGATCGGCTACTTCGAGCGCGGTCCCATCTCGACCGACACCCTGACGCTGGGCGGCGCTTGGAGCGCCTACTACTACAACGGCTACATCTACTCGAACGACATCGCCAAGGGCTTCGACGTCCTGAAGATCTCCGACCGGCGCACCGACAGCGCCCGAGGTGTCCGGATCGCCGAGCTCAACGTCCAGACCCAGCCCGACTACCGCTGATCGGTGCCGGGTGACGGCGTTCCGCCGGGCGGCAGGTCGCCCGGCGGAACGCCGAGTTCCCAGGGCAGCCCGTAGCGCTGGAACAGATCGGCGCGCAGCCGCGCCGGCGGCATGCCCGCGCCCGGGATCAACTGCGCGAACACCGCGCCCATGAGCTGGGACCGCAGCATGCGGTAGTCCTGCTCCGGGTCCGCCGAACCCCATCGCCTCACGGCGTCCAGCAGCATGTCGCCCAGACGCTGCCGTTCCTCGCACTCGCTGAACCCGCCCGCGTGGAGGATGCCGGCCATGTGCTCCCGCATGACGACCGGATGGTGCAGGGGCAGGGCCAGGACGGTGTCGATCGCCCGGGCGAGCATCTCGCGGCCGTCGTCGGGGACGGGTTCGCGCGCCAGCGCCGCGGCGAGTTCGGTGTGCATCAACCGGTGCGCCGCCGCCTGCAGGAGTACCCGTTTGCCGGGGAAGTAGTACGACACCAGACCGCGTGCCGAGCCCGCGCGGTCGGCGATGTCCCCGAGTGTCGTCGCCTCGAAGCCGCGCTCCTCGACCAGTTCGACGGTCGCCTGCAGCAGCCGCTCCCGCGAGCGCCGGCGCATCGCTTCATTGACCGATGGTCGCCGAGGGGACACTGCTTTACTCCTGTCTTAACTGGCTCAGAGCCAATACACTCGAGGCGACCCCACGCGAGTGGCATGCTCATGTGGGGAACGGGGGTGAGGTGCAGGTACCCGGCGGCGCGGGGGACCGCCGGGTACCGCACCCCGCGTTCCGGCCGCCCGCCGGGTTCAGATTACGGTCACGCGGTCAGGCCGAGCACCGGCAGCAGTCCCGACGGCCGCTGCTCCACCGGCAGATGGTCCACCAGGTGGAGGGCGCAGCCCAGCACCGCCGCCCCGCCGTCCGCCCGCCGATCGTCCCCGACCATCGCGACCCGCTCCGGCTGCAGCCCCAATCCCTCGCAGGCGACGCGGAACAGCCGCGGATCCGGCTTCTGGACGCCGTGCTCGAAACTCAGCACGAAGACGTCTACCAGCGCCTCCAGACCGTGCGCCCGGAACACCGGCCGAAGGTCCCAGCCGATGTTGCTCACCACCGCCACCGGCACGCCCCGACGCCGCAACTCCTCGAGCACCTCCCTGGTATCGGGGTACGGCGACCAGGCGGCGGGCTCCATGTGCCGGTCGTACAACGCGGCATAGGCCTCCTCCCAGGGCAGTTCGGCCTCCCGCGCCAGAGCGGTGTACGCCGCCCGGTGGTGTTCCGCCGACAGGTCCCGCTCCCGCCACAGCCGCTCCAGCCGTGCCGGCACCCGCTCGGGGGCCGCCCCACCGGGAAGCCCTCCGGCCCGCTCGAGCCGCTCCGTGTACGCCGTCAACTCCGCCTCGCCGAGGACGATCCCCATCCGCTGCAGCACCGTGCCCAGCCAGTTCCGGGTGGGCTCGACCCGCAGCAACGTCCCCGAGAAGTCGAACATGCATCCCTTGATGGTCATGCCCGCCATCCTCCCCGACCCGCTCCAGGCCGGTCCCGCCGTTGCCGTAGAACGGCAGGCGTACGGCGGTGCGCGACAGGACGTCACAAGGTGACGCCCAGCAGCTCCCGGAAGGCTCGGGCCCCTAGC
>NZ_JBYIQP010000142.1:0-7259 GCF_057707665.1 Actinacidiphila sp. bgisy167
TCAGGGCCTCCTGCGCCGAAGGCGACAGATGCCGCGCGTCCCCCACCAGATCGCTCACACATCATCAACGACCCAGAACCCCAACCGTTTCGGATCAATATCGCAGGGCCACGCAACGTCCAGGCGGCGAGCCTCACGGCATGGGCCGCACGCGTAGCGGAGAACAGCGCACCGCACTCCAGCAGGAGTAGCCCGTGCACCTCCCAGTCCACCCGCTGTGTCCGGGGCTCTACGGCGGCGGCCTGGAGCAGCCAGTGCGCCACGGCCAACTGCCGTTCATAGGCGGTCGTCACCATCACGCCGGGGCCGGGCTCCTCGCCGACGTACTGGTCTCTGATCTCACTCGCCATAGCTGCTGGCCCCCAAGCGGCTGCCGGTCTGCTGTTACGGCGAGTACACCGACCGCTACTGTGGTCTTGCTACGACCGGTCAGCACGAAGGTGTTTACCGCGTTTAACGCCCTGCTTGGGAGGGTGACGGAAGTCGTGAATCACTCGCGCGTGCGCAACGACGCACTGCAGGAGGCCTTGCGGGAAGCGGGCCTGAGCTACGAACAGCTCGCCACCACGGTGCGCACCGTGGCGGCCGAGGCCGGCGATTCCTTGAGGACGAACCGGTCAGCTGTAGCCCATTGGATGGCCGGCAAAGAGCCGAACGTCCAGACGGCGGCGTACATTGCGGAGGCGATCTCAAGGAGACTGGGCCGTCACATCGCGCCCGCTCAACTTGGCTTCTCCGTCCCGGAGATGGCCGGACCCCAAGGTGCGCTTGGGACGTCCTTGGGGCCCGATCCGGTAGACATGCTACGTCGCCTCGGGGAGGCCGACATCCAACGCCGCAGTTTCCTCACGAATGCCGCATACAGCGTCGCGGCCGCTGCTCTCCCGCTCGGTATAGAGGAAGCCCTCGACCGCCAGGATCGCGCCCAGCACCTGGGGCCACGCGCAGGCCGCGCGCAGATCGACGCCGTGCAGGACATGACCGACCTGTTCACCAGGATCGACGAGCGCCACGGCGGACAGCACGGGCGGACCGCCGTGGTGCAGTACCTCCGGTCCGACGTCGCTGATCTGTGCCGGGCCGCGTTCTCCAGCGAGGCCGACCACGCGGACGCCCTGTCTGCCGCCGCGGGCGTCGCCTACCTCTGCGGCTGGAAGGCGTACGACGCCGGGGAGCACGGCCTGGCCCAGCGCTACTACCTCCAGGCGTACGCGCTGACCCGCGAGGCCGGCGACGACATGCACGCCGCGTGGATACTGCGCATCCTCGCCCACAACGGCATGGACATCCGCCGCCCGGAGAGCACCGTCGACCTCGCGGACGCCGCGCTCGCCATGGTCAAGGGCAAGGCCGACCCCGCGACCGAGAGCCTGTTCGCGATCACCCGCGCCCGCGCCCTGGCGAACGTCGGGGGCGGCCGTGAGGCGGCCCGTCAGGTCCGCGCGGCACAGGACCTCAGCCGGTCCGGCGACGCCGCCGAGCTGCCCGTGTGGGCGGCGCGCTGGGGTTCCCCGCAGGCGACTGTGGCCTCCCACACGGCGAAGACGTTCCACGCGCTCGGCGACCACGCCAACGCGGAGCGGCACTTCGCGGCATCAGCCCGGCAGCGCCCGGGCACCGGCAACGAGCGCATCGCCGCCCTCACCCTGGCCGCCCAGGGCCGGGAGCAGGCCGCACAGGGCCACGTCGAAGCCGCGTGCGGCACCTGGGGCAAGGCGCTGGACCTCCTCAACGGGGTCCGGTCAGCGCGGGCCGTCGACGAGGTCGCCGGCATCCGCCGCCAGCTCGGCGTGTTCGGCCGCCGCGGCGTCCGTCTCGCACACGACCTGGATGAGCGGGCCCGGGTCTGGCAGGCCGCGCACGCATCCTGACCCGGACACGCCTGCGCCCGCCGGGGTACCACTCCTGGCGGGGCGCTGCCGGGTCCGAGACCGGGCTTCCACGATTCCTTTGTGGGCGGCGTTGCGTGTTTCCGTGAGCTGGCCGTTGTCTGTCAGTTCGGGAGGCATCCGGCGTGGGGACGCGTCTGGAATGTTTACGTGATATGACGTCACTGTAGGAGGTGGGCCTTCGCAGGTCGCTTCCGGCCGAGGACGCTGGTCGGGTGTGAGCGTGCTGCGTCTACTACAGTTCAGCGTGGGCCGTGACTGGCGCTGAGGTGGAGCACCACCGGGGAGCGGTCTGACGAGACGTCGTTGCCGTGCGCCTGGGCGAGTGGTCAGCAACGCCTGGAGGGCAACGATGTCCGCGACTCAGACGGCCCAGCTCATGGATGGCACCAGCCTCGCCAAACGCATCGTCGAAGAGGCTGCTGCCAAGGCGGCGGAGATCTCACGACGAGCGGGAATCAGTCCCTGCCTGGCGACGGTGCTGGTGGGAGAGGACCCCGCCTCGGCCACGTACGTCCGCATGAAACGAGCGCGGTGCGCCAAGGCAGGCATCCAGTCTCGGCATATCGGTCTGCCCGCCACCACCACGACCGCTGAACTGATCGAGACACTCGCGGGCTTGTCCAGCGATCCGGAAGTGCACGGGATCCTGTTGCAGCACCCCTGCGGCCCGCACATCGACGAGCGAGCGGCGTTCGAGGCCATCGCTCCGGAGAAGGACGTCGACGGGGTCACGATGCATTCCTTCGCCGCGATGAGCTTCGCGCTGCCGGGCTTCGTGTCCTGCACTCCGGGCGGGATCATGCGGTTGCTGGAAGCGTACGACGTCGAACTCGCCGGCAAGCACGCCGTCGTGGTGGGGCGCAGCGCGATTCTTGGCAAACCGGCCGGGATGCTCCTGCTCGCTAAGGACGCGACGGTGACGTACTGCCACTCCCGCACGGCTGACCTGTCGGCGATCGTCCGGGAAGCGGATGTCGTGGTAGCAGCCGTCGGACGGCCTCGGTTGATCCGCGGTGAGGAAATCAAACCTGGCGCGGTCGTGATTGACGCCGGCTACAACCCGGGCAACGTCGGAGACGTGGACTACGACACCGCCCTCACCCGAGCTCGTCTGATCACTCCGGTTCCCGGTGGCGTTGGGCCGATGACCATTGCCGTCCTGCTCGCGCAGACCGTGGAAGCTGCCGCGAACCAGCTCGGCATGCAGCGTCGCTGACGCTTCGCCAACCCGGTGATGCCGTGTCCGCAAGGTTGTCGCTCAGAGTGAGAGCCCCCCGCGTGTCGGCCTGGCGGGCGGTTCTGCTGATGGCGGCTCACAACGGGAACGGGCTCGACTTGCGTACCGCGCTCTTGCTTTTGGTCGGCGGGGTCACCACATACATCGCTCTGCTTCACCCCGCCGTCGGCGTCGCCCTCCTGGTCGGCGTCGGCATGGTGAGCCTCCTGCACCTGCTGCTCAAGTAGTGCCCGGCCTGGCCCGGAAACCGCCTGGGAGTCCCGGAGTCACAGACTTCGGGACTCACGCACTCCGGGCGGCGTCCGGCCGACGTCGGGACCGAAGCGTTCGTCGAGCTCGGATCAGCCTGCGGGCGGCGCTCACTGTGGATGGAGTCGAGCCGGGCCGGGGCCGCGGCTGGTTCCGCCGCCGGCCCTGACGAAGGACTTCGATCACTGCAGCAGTCTCGCAGTAGATTTCCTCGTCGGTGCCAAACTGAAGACGCTCGGCAAAGTCTACGACGAACTAAAACTTCTCAAGCGTGCATGTAAAGTCTTGCCCAAGTCTGGGGTATCGAACCGTCTCGCTGATACGCCCTGTGGGACATTCAATGTGCCGGGCCTGCCGCGGCCCGTATGGATGATCGGAAAGTCTGGCGACTGCCGGGAGTGTGCCGAGGCGATCCGCGATAGCCTCGGCGACGGTCAGATCATCAGAATTACTCCACCCACGGGGGCCGGGTTCTTCGGGCCGTACCGCGGGCAGGATACCGCCAGTTGGAACATGGGTAATCATTACGTTGTAGTGCTGAACGGCCGAGTCTATGATGCCTTTACGCCCGCAGGCGGCGAAGCGATCGCTGACTAAAAGGCGCAGTGGGAGTACGGCGATGTGATCAACTTCGGATTTTAGGGAGTTCCATGGATAAAGAATTTATCGAGCGGGTGCAATCCAGGCCGGGCCTTTATGGCCTTGATGGATACAGAAATGCGTACATGTTCCTCGTTGGGTACGATCAGGCTCGTTCGGGTGGGCTTCTCCGTGGATTCACCGAGTGGCTTATCGTGCGCAAAGGGGAATGCTCCGGATTTGGGTGGCAAGCACTTATACTTGACGAGGCGCTATCCGAAATAGAATCCAATGGACTGGGCAAGTTGGAGCATTTGACCGCACGGCAAGAGCAGGAGTGTGTAGACCGGCTACTCGCACTCCTGCTCGAATTCTTGACTATGCGGGATGATGCGCTGAAGCTTGCTCAGATGTACGCACAGTATGCCTCTCTATATGCCATACCGGAAGGCAGGTCATAGGGCATGCAATGGCGTAGCTGAGGGCAATCGCGTGCTTTGATTAGGCCAATCGCGTGCTTTGATTAGGCCTCGAGTAAATCGGTGCTCGACTGGGGTTAAGTCGAGTGCCGAACTACTTGGGGCGGTGCCTGGCGCCTGACTCCATAGGGAGCAGCTCCCGAGACCGCGGCGGTGTGATTGATCGCCCTGCTGCCGCCTCAGTGGAAGGCCTCCACGGTGGAGTGCACGGCACGCGCTGCTGTTGTGAGTGGGTGCGTTGATGGCATTGGGTGGGCGTCAGCGGGACGGGATGCTGGGTGCCTGGTCATGAGGCCGGTCGCGGGCAGGTCCGCTGTCATGAGGTGACCAAGCGGCTGCTGTTCTCTGGCCAGTGTGAAGTGGTCCGGCTGTCATGAAGGTGGCTGTTCTCAATCGTGATCGTGCTGCACCGCGAGGACGCCTACGACAAGACCTCACCCCGCTCCGGCGAGGCCGACCTCATCGTGGCCAAGCACCGCAACGGCCCGACCGCGACCATCACCACGGCATTCCAGGGCCACTACAGCCGGTTCGTGGACATGGCCACCAGCTACTGACACCCCTGTGGGGTCTCAAATCCCGTGGCACAGTCTCATTCGATCTTGGCACATGACGGCAGATCAGCGAGACGCGCAGGTCAGGGGCCTGCGCCCTCGCGAAGGTACGGAGGAAGTGCCACGTTTCGTGAGACTGAGCCGTGTGCCATCGCCGTGAGACAGATCGAAAGCCGCTGGTCAGCGGCCCGGCCTGTGCCACGGGCCGCGAGACCCTACAACCCCTCAGGACGGCACAGGCGGCCTGCTGGCGGTCGATCATCACCCGGATGGCACATCCGGTCATCCAGGGCCATGATCGGCCGCCAGCGGCCCGCACAGATGATCAAGCGCCACATCACAGAAGGAGAACCCGCGGTGGGAATGCTCGGGGACAGCCTCGACAAGGCCGTGCAGGGCGCGTTCACCCGTCCGATCCCGAAGTCGGCCCCGGCGCAGATGCGCTACCTGGTCAAGCAACTCAAAGGCACACGGGCCGCAGCTGAGTTGCTTGGGATCTCGCAGCGGACCGTGGAACGCTACGTCAAGGACCAGATCAAACGCCCCCGCGCCGACCTCGCCACCCGGATAGAGCGCGAGGTACGCCAGCGCTGGCAGCCACAGGTCCGCGCCCGCGCCAAGCAGGCCGCCGCCACCACCGGCGGCATCGTCATCGACACCCGCGCCCGCTTCGGCTTCACCGCCGCACCCGGCAGCACCGACGACGCCCGCCTCCGCCTCATCACCCAAGCCCTCCCACCCGAATACGCCGCCCGCCTCTTCGACGCCCAGGACACCGGCGCCAGCGAGCAGCAACTGCGCGCGATCGCAGCCGAGGGCCTACAGGAGATCTACTTCCGCGACCGCGGCCGACGCGCCGCCGGCCTCGAGGTGGAGTTCACCGACATCGACTACATCGACTTCGAGCTGTAGCAGCAAGTGGAATCCTTGGCCAATGATCACCAACCGCCGTTCACTCGGCACCGGGCCAAGGCCGACCCCACCATCCGCAGCTGCTGCACCGCGGCGCCTCAGTGCCGCCGAGGTCGCTGCCGTCCTGGGCGAGCAGGCCATCACGGCACCGGACTTCGCAGCGGGACTGCGCCGACGGCTGGGCACCGGGCTGCAGGAGACGCAGCTCGAAGCCCCGGAGTGTGACCCGCGAAGTGAAGCTGGGGGTGAGACCTTTTCCGGGTCCCGCCAGGGTCCGAGATGAGCGCTGGCGTGTGGAAGGCCCGCAGCCGGAATCCTGTTCACGCACCGGGGTGAAGGCCGGCGGTTGCGGGGTTGTCAATGACGGAAGCGTAGAACCGGCGCCGGAGACCTGCGGTTTCCTGACTTCTGTCCACAGGCACCCACTTGCTTGCGTAGGGCGGTGGGGAACCGTGGGGCGCGTAGCCCCGCCTGTCCCTACGCGGACACGCGCTGAAGGTTCTGGTCGACCGGTTCGCCTCACTGATTGGGTGTTTGGTTCTATATGCCGGTTTCCGTGGTAGTGCTATTTTTCTGGGGTCCAGGCGTGTGAAACTGCAGGTCGCCGAGTCTGCTCCCCGCACCCGCGGGGATGGTCCCCACGCCACCCTGTCGCAGCGCGACGGCTGGGACTGCTCCCCGCACCCGCGGGGATGGTCCCGACACGGTGACGGAGCCGCCGGGGTTCTGGTCCTGCTCCCCGCACCCGCGGGGATGGTCCCCTGGGCGTGGTCATGGAGGGCGCCTGCGACCGCTGCTCCCCGCACCCGCGGGGATGGTCCCCTGTCCCGACTGCCCGGGCAGCTCATCACCGGCTGCTCCCCGCACCCGCGGGGATGGTCCCATCACCGCGAGCACCGTCATCGGTCACGCTGACTGCTCCCCGCACCCGCGGGGATGGTCCCTCCGGGCGGAAGCCGAATCCTTGATCCGCCCGCTGCTCCCCGCACCCGCGGGGATGGTCCCAGTCCAGCCCGCTCGGCGTGGTGCCGCCCCACCTGCTCCCCGCACCCGCGGGGATGGTCCCATGCCGAAGCCCCGCGACCGGGGGGACGGAATCTGCTCCCCGCACCCGCGGGGATGGTCCCTGGGACTCCTCGGGGCTGACCTGCAGCGCGGTCTGCTCCCCGCACCCGCGGGGATGGTCCCGCGAACGACATCTCGTCGATCAGGCCGGACCGCTGCTCCCCGCACCCGCGGGGATGGTCCCAGCAGGGCCACGACGAGCGCGGCGGCGATGAGCTGCTCCCCGCACCCGCGGGGATGGTCCCAGCAGGGCCACGACGAGCGCGGCGGCGATGAGCTGCTCCCCGCACCC
>NZ_JBYIQP010000143.1:0-7236 GCF_057707665.1 Actinacidiphila sp. bgisy167
CCCCCCCCCCCCCCGGCCGGGCCGTGCTGCCGTCGACCTTCGCGCTGCCGGGCTCCGCCGGCCCGCCGCCCGGCGCCGCTCAGGAAGAGCGGCGGCTGCCCTCGTGAAGCGCCTCCAGCACGGCGGCCATCACCTCCGCGCCGTCCAGGGGGCGCGGCAGGGGGGCCCGCCGGGCCCGCGCCATGTCGTCGAAGCATGCGTCGCACACGCCGAGCGGGACATGGCGGATGCCGCAGTCGCGGACGGTGTCGTCCTCCCGCCCGCAGACATCGCACCCCGATGATGCCGCCATGTGTTCGATACTGCCTCGTTCCGGCGCTTCGCGACAGGGCGCGACCCGGGCGCGACAGATTGTGACGAGACGTCAGAAGAGGCGCGTCGAAGGAAATTTGTCTTCGGGACTGCTGGGACCTGAGGCTCCGGCGGCCCGCTCCGGGTCCGGCGGCGTCGCGGCAGCCGGCATCGCGCCCCCACCGGTCCGCGGCGGTCGCGCCCTCCCGCGGCCGCCGCGACCCGCTGAGGTGCTTGCGCGGCCGGAGGGCCGGGGCGAGGGTGGAAGGGAACGATTGAACGAACCTCGAACGGAGGTTCCCATGCGAGCGAGAAAGGCCGACCTCTACGCGCGGGATCTGCGGGAAGCGCGCTGGGTCAAGAGCAGCAAGAGCGGTTACCTGCCGGAGTGCGTCGAGGTGGCGGACATCGGCGACGGAGCCGTCGCCGTCCGTGATGCACAGAACAGGGACCTGCCGCCCCTGCGGTTCACCGCGCAGGAGTGGACGGCGTTCCGGGAAGGTGTGCGCGAGGGCGAGTTCGGCTAGCACCCGTGACGTCCCCCACGCTCGGCGGGCCGGTGGCGGCCCGCCGAGCGTCGTCACGCGTCCGGGACGTGTCCTGGCGTCGCCCCGCCGAGCGAGCGGCCTGCCGCCAGTGTGTCCCGATCCGAGGGTCGTGCGTCCCTTCCGCCTACGGCGCAGGACGAGCGCCGCGCTCGAGGATGGCTGCGACGGTACCGGGCGCCTTGCCCGGACGCCGAACGCAACCCGACACCTGTCAGGAGATCAGACGTGGCTGACATCATCGCGGACATCGAGGTGCCCGACACCCGGCTCGTCGCGGAAGCGACCGAGCTGGTGCGCAAGGCCGCCGATCCGGTCGTCTTCCACCACTCGCGCCGGGTCTACTTCTGGGCGTCGATGCGCGGCCGCAACCGCGGATGGGACTTCGACCCCGAGCTGCTGTACGTCGGCGCCCTCTTCCACGACCTCGGGCTGACCGACACCTACGCCCGTACCGACCAGCGCTTCGAGATCGACGGCGCCGACGAGGCCCGTCGCTTCCTGCTGGAGCAGGGCGTCGCGGAGGACCGCGCGCGCCTGGTGTGGGAGGCGATCGCCCTGCACACCACGCCGGAGATCCCGTGGCACATGGCGCCCGAGATCGCCCTGGTCACCTCGGGCGTCGAGGTCGACGTCCTCGGCATCGGATACGACGAGATCACCCCCGAGGAACGCGAGGCCGTCGTCGCCGTCCATCCGCGGCCCGACTTCAGGAACACCATTCTCAAGGAGTTCACCCGCGGCATCGCGCCCCGCCCCGACACCACGTTCGGCAACGTCAAGGCCGACGTCCTGGAGCGTTTCGTACCGGGCTTCGTGCGCGGCAACTTCGTGGACACCATCCTGCGGTCCCCCTGGGCGGAATAGCACGCGGAACGAGACGCGAGCAAGCGGGACGGGACGCGCGCGTCCGCGCGCGGCCCCCGTCCCGGCTAGGCCTTCCGTCCGGCGGCGCCCGGGGTGCCGGGGATGCCCCCGGGCCGGGTGGTGCGGAAGCGGTCGCGATAGGCGCCGGGGCTGATGCCGAGGCGGCGCCGGAAGGCGCGGCGCATCGTCTCCTCCGATCCGAAGCCGCTGCGCCGGGCGACCGTGTCGTGGGCGTCGTCGCCCGCTTCCAGCAGGGCCTGGGCCGCCTCGACGCGGATGCGTTCGACGTACTGCGCGGCGGTGCCGCCGGTCTCCGTGCGGAACAGCCGGGTCAGGTGGCGGGTGCTGACGCCGGCCCGGGCCGCCAGCGCGGGCAGGCTGTGGTCGCCGGAGGGGTCGGCGGCCACATGGTCGAGCACCCGGCGCAGCACCGAGTGGGCCGGCCGGCGCGGGCTCTGCCGCACGCTGAACTGCGACTGGCCACCGGGCCGGGCCATGAAGACGACCAGGAACTTGGCGGCTCTGCGGGCGATGTCCGGACCCAGGTCCGCCTCGACCAGGGAGAGCGTCAGGTCGATGCCCGCGCTGATGCCCGCGGAGGTGATGAAGCGGCCGTCCCGTACGAAGATCGCGTCGGAGTCGACCTCGACCTCGGGGTAGCGGGCGGCGAGGTCGTCGGCGAGCCGCCAGTGCGTGGCGGCCCGGCGACCGTCCAGCAGCCCGGTCGCGGCCAGCGGGAACGCGCCCGCGCACACCGACGCGACAGTGCGGGAGCGGTCCGCGAGGCGGGCGATGCCCGCCACGAGGGCGGTGTCCGCGACCGCGGCCCACCAGTCCGGGCGCCCGGGGATGACGAGCGTGTCGACCGGGAAGTCGACCTCGTCCAGCGCCAGGTCCGGCACCAGCCGCAGCCCCGCGGTCGTCGTCACCGGTCCGCCGTCCAGTGACACCGTCCCCGTCACATAGCGGGCGCCGTACTCGTTCGCCGCCGTGTACACATCCAGCGGACCCGTCACATCCATCAGCTGCAGCCCGTCGAACAGCACGACCAGCACCTGGTGCGGCGCCACGGCCGGGGCGGCACGGGATGTCACTGTCGTTCCTCCGTAGACGATGCGCGTCCGGCAGGTGCGGTGCGGACACCCCGGTGCGGGACGCCGGGCGGGCCTGTCCCTGCCCGGTCCGTCATTCTCGCCCATGCCCGCCCGGGTCTACGAGGCCGGGCTGGTGACCCCCGCGACGGGCCGCTGGAGCGGGGCGAGACGCCGCGTCGTCACCACGCGGCGGCCGCGCTCGTCGTCGTGGATGGAGGTGGACACGGCGAGCCGGCGCACGATCTCCAAACCGCGCCCGTGCTCGTCCGGCGGGGTGCTGTCGGCGCGGGCCCCGTCGTGGTGCGGGGCGTCGCCGCTGTCGGTGACGGTGATGACCAGAGCGTCGTCGTGCAGGCACAGCCGTATCGACATCTGGGCACGGCCGTGGCGGGCGGCGTTGGCGGCGAGTTCGTCGACGATCAGCTCGGCGGCGATGCGGTCCTCGGCGGACAGTCCCCACAGCCCCAGCAGTTCGGACGTGAAGTGCCGTGCGGCGCCCACGTAGGCGGCCTCGGCGGGTTGCACGAGTTCCGCCGAACGGGTGGGGATGGTGTCACCGCACATGACGTGTGGGCCCTTCGTCGATGAGGCCCGCGGTCCCGGCGATCGCGGGGCGCCCCACCGGCCACGCCGCCCCCCGTGCGGCACGCCGTGGACGTCGGCACCCCTTCCGGCCGCCGTGCCCGGCACCGCTGGTGTCCCCCCGCGTGGATAGCGTGGACGTGTGCGTCTTCTTGTGATGTCCGATACACACCTACCCAAACGTGCCAAAGAGCTTCCTGCCGAACTCCTGGACCGGATTCCCGAGGCCGACGCCGTCATCCACGCCGGCGACTGGGTCGACGTCGCGACCCTCGACCTGCTGCAGGAGAGGTCGCGCCGGGTGATCGGCGTGTACGGGAACAACGACGGCGACGAGCTGCGGGCGCGGCTGCCCGAGGTCGCCCGTGCCGAGCTCGGCGGGCTGCGCTTCGGCGTGGTGCACGACAGCGGCCCGGCGCAGGGACGCGAACGCCGCTGCGAGGAACGCTTCCCCGACCTCGACGTCCTGGTCTTCGGGCACAGCCACATCCCCTGGGACAGCTCGGCGCCGGGCGGGCTGCGGCTGCTCAACCCCGGTTCGCCGACGGACCGCAGGCGTCAGCCCTACTGCACGTACCTCACCGCTGTGGCCGCCGGGGGCGAGCTGACCGAGGTGCGGCTGCACACGCTGCCGCGGCGCTGACCCGGGCGGGGTCGCGTCGGCCCGGCGCGCGGGTCACTGCTCGAGTCGGTGCTCCGGTCAGCGCTCGAGCGCCGGGTCGCCGGCCGGACGGGCCGCGCCCGAGGGCTCGGAGACCCGGACCGGCCCGGGGGCCCCGGCCGTCCCGGCCGCGGGCTCCCGCCCCGCCGCCCCCGGGGCGGCGCCGACGGGCGGCAGCAGCGCCAGGACGGCCTGGCGGTGGCTGGGGGCGGCGTCCTCGTCGAAGGGGTCGGGGGTCGCCGGCACCTGCACCCGGAGCACCGGCCCCGAGCCCAGCCGCACATAGCCGCGGCCGGGCGGCACTTCCGCCGCGGACGTCGAGCACTGCGGCGCGCCGAGCACCGCCTGCGTCTGCTCCGCGGTGACCGCGCCCAGCAGCACCCGGGCCCTGGTCTGGGCGATGACCACCGGGGAGAGCGCCTCGGCCCCGTCGAGGTGGTCGGCCACCGCGACGGTCACCCCGGCCGCGCGCCCGTGCCGGAGCGGGACGTCCAGCAGCTCCTGCGGTTCGGGGCGGTTCTCGGCGTGCGCGAGCTGGCTGAGCACCGTCGGCCGGTCGACGAGGATCCACAGCGGGCGCCGTACGTCGTCCGGGGCGGTGCGGCCGGCCTGCCGGGCGCGGTTGACGGCGATCAGACGGCGCTCGGTCTCGTGCGCCGCCCACTCCAGGGTGGCCAGCGCTCCGGCGAGACCGCTCTCGACGGCCAGCACACCGGGCCGGCCGGTCAGGCACGCGTACTCTCCGGTGCCGCTGCCGTCGACGACCACGAGGTCGCCCTCGGGCAGGGCCTGGAGCGCGATCGAGCGCAGCAGCGTGGTGGTGCCCGTGCCGGGGTGCCCGAGGGCGAGCAGATGCGGCTCGGTGGAGCGCGGGCCGGTGCGCCACACCACCGGGGGCGCGTCCCTGACCTCCGCACCGTCCTCGACGGGGACGGTGCGCTGCACGGCCTCCGGGTCGGTGAAGCCGATCACGGTCTCGCCGGGGGAGGTGACGAAGCGCTGGGCGGCGATGTCCGTGGACAGCGGGGGGAGCGCGGTGAGGGTGAGGTGGTTCTCCTCCTCGTTCCACTCGAAGCGGTACTCGCGGCCGCGACCCGCCTTCGCCTGCAGCACATGCTCGACGCGGGCCCTGGCGGCGGCCTCGCCGTCGGTGAAGTAGGCCGGGTACCTCAGGCGCAGGCGGACGAGCCGCCCGTCCTCGAAAGCGTGGTCGCCGAAGGCGCCTTCCCAGCTGCCGTCGTGGGCGTAGAGCGGGCTGGGGTCGTCGGCGACGGACAGATACGGCACGAGGGCCTCGTACAGCGCGGTCAGCCGGTCGTTCTCGGCGCCGCTCGGCCCGGTCGCGAGGGGCGTGCGGTCCCGGCCCATCCAGCCGGCGGAGCCCATCAGGGCGGCGACCAGCAGGTAGGCGCCGTAGGGCAGCAGCGCCATGACGAGGAAGGCGGCTCCCACGGAGGCCAGCAGCGCCGGTCCGCGCCGGTCCTTGGGCGTGTCGCGCCACCAGTCGCGCGCCCAGCCGGCCTGACGGGCGAGGCCGCGCGCGATGACGAGGAGCGGGTGGAGGACGTCCGCGGTGCTGTCGACGGCGGCCCGCGCGAGCTCACGGCCGCGCGAGAGCGAGGGGCGGCTGCTCAGGAGGGCGGAAAGGGGGCGCCGGACCACGGGAGCTCCAGAGGATCGGGTGCGGGATGTGCGGCGGGGCGGGCGGGGCGGTCGGTGGACGAGGGGACGGCCCGGTGCGGAGCGGCGCCGGACCGCGGACCGGCCGCGCGGTACGGCGTGCGGTACGGCCGCTTTCGGCCGTGCCGTCAAGACGGTGTCACCGGGGCCGCGTCATCGAGCGCCCGCCTGCCGCGCGACGCGCGATGCCCGGAGTACGCTTCCCTGCCCGCGGCGTCCCAGGTCGAGGACGGCCCGGACGAGAACGGCCCGGTCGAGGACGCGTTCCCGCTCTGCCGTGCACTGCGCCGGCGCCTTCGGGACGAGGCGTGGGAGCCGTGAAGGCGCGGGACGCGCCCTTCGGGCGCCGTGGCCGTGTGGCGGTGGAACGGCTAGAACTTGATCCCGCCCAGGAGGCTCGCCAGGCTCGCCCCGCCGGCTTTGATGCTCGGGGCGATGGCGGTGCCCGCGAGGTAGAAGCCGAAGAGGGCGCAGACGAGCGCGTGGGACGCCTTGAGCCCGTCCTTGCGGAAGAACAGGAAGACGATGATGCCGAGCAGGACGACGCCTGAGATGGACAGGATCATGGGGGCTACTCCTGTGTGATGGGGACGGTCACCATGAGTGGTTCCAGAATGACATTCAGTAATATGTTCTGAAAAGAGGCGAATGGGTGATAAGTAACAGAATTCACTCCTTCGGCTCCGCTGAACGGTTTCCTGCGGGGGTGATCCTCGCCGGTCGTCCGGCGCGTCATGGGGCAGGCGCCGCCGATGGAGCAGGGAAGTCGCCCGTTCGAGTGAGCGACAGCGTCGGGCAGGGGCCACGGGCTCGCGGTCGGTGCATCGCCCTGCCGCGGCACGTACCGGGACGCGCCCGGCGAGCCCGGGGCGGCCGAGGCCGCTTAGGGTGGATCAGGAAGGCCCCGCCCGCGCACGGCGACCACTGGCTGTGAGGAACGATGAGCGAGCCGACCCCGCGGCACGACCCGGCCCACGACCCCGACGTCCTGCGACTCGCCGCCGAGCTCTTCGACCTCGCCCGCCGGGGCGGCACCGAGACCCTGGCGGCCTATGTGGACGCCGGTGTGCCGGCCGACCTCACCAACGACAAGGGCGACACCCTCGTGATGCTCGCCGCCTACCACGGCCACGCCGCCACCGTGGCCGCCCTCCTCCAGCGCGGTGCGGACCCCGACCGCGTCAACGACCGCGGCCAGACCCCACTGGCCGGAGCCGTCTTCAGAGGCGAGGACGAGGTCGTCCGCGTCCTCCTCGATGGCGGGGCCGACCCCGCGGCGGGCGCCCCCTCGGCCGTCGACACCGCCCGTATGTTCGGTAAGGACGCGCTCCTGGAACTCTTCGGCGCCGCATGACCCGCGGACGCGCCACGACGACGCCGTCCCCACGATGTGAAGAGAAGTGGACCCATGACGGAAACCGACAGCTGGGAAAATCCGCTGCGCGATCCGACCGACCGGCGGCTGCCGCGCATCGCGGGCCCGTCCGGGCTCGTGATCTTCGGTGTGACGGGGGAC
>NZ_JBYIQP010000144.1:0-7148 GCF_057707665.1 Actinacidiphila sp. bgisy167
GGACATATCGGGCAGCCAGCCGTTTACGACCTCGCCGTCAGCCCTTGGAAGAATCGAGGTCAACCTGGTTGTCCCTCGAGTAGAGTGCGGTGGATTCCTGAGCGCGCCCCTTTTCTGCAGGGGCCCGCCTCGGCATCAACCGTGTGCCCGACCGGTGTCGGCCGGTTCAGGTGCTTTTCCCGTGGCGCTAGTAGCGGATGTGAAGGGATTTCTGTTCTCGTGGGTCCTCGTACTCTTGCCCGGATATGTTTCGAGATGCCCTCGCCCGTGGGGGATGTCCTCACTGGGACCGGTACCCTCGATCCCGCCGATCTCACCGCCTTCATGGCGCACGTCCAGCAAGCGGCCGAGGTCTACCAGGACGTGGTCACCCATCCGCCCCAGGGGATGACGCCGGAACAGGCACTCAGAGCGCTTACCCGGATCCCCTCGCACCGCCTGACCGCCGGCCTCACACGCGACGACCGCGACCGCCTCCTCCACACCGCGCACCGCTCCACCCCCAACACCGCGGACGAACGGCACCTGATAGCCGAGACCGGAACCCAGGTCGCCCACGGAACCGGTCTGGAAATCGACAAGAGCCAGTCGAATGAAATCGAACCGCAGCACGCGGAAGAGCACCACATAGGGGGAGGTGTACACGGTGATAAAAATGCCATCCAGGCCCCTCAAGGGGAGGCTCATTCGAGTGATTTGACTCGCATCCGGTACGCTGAAGCCGCCGCATCATTCGATGCAAGACTTGGCAGGTATCTGATACTGCGACCTCAGGCGCTGCATGCGATACGCGAGGTCGTTCTAACTATCCGAAGCCTTTTCGAAAAGCACGCACCCGACAGACTAACCACCATGGGTCATGACGGAAAGCTGGACGGTTCACCGAGAAGCGGCGACATAGGGACACGCATCGCCGACATCATTGAGGCCAGCACGTCAGGGAATCTCCGCGAGTTGGTTGGCATGCTGTTCTATGTAGCCGCCCAGGGAAGTCTGAAAGGCTTTATCGCTCCTCCCACCTATGACGACTTCCCGTGGCTTCGCACTGAGCGCCAATGGCGCAAGGTGGCTGACCATCGTACGCCTCGCAAGGTGCGGGCCGAAAGCATCTTTCCTCCGCTGAGCCGTCGGGAGATCGCTGCGGCAGGGGGCGTTGACGACGAAGGCACTTATGTCGTCTGGGATCGGGCTTCAGATTTCTCCTCATTGCCTTTCCAGGCCCCGCTGCATCAGGACGCCGAGGCCACAGGAGGACTTGTGGCGAGTGGTTCCTCGGGGTCGATGTTGCTGATCCTGGAGTCGCTGCACCGTCTGCAGGCTGCTACTGGCCGTAGTTTTGATTTTCCCGAGATAAGGCTCGGCTTGATCGGTGCCATGCTAGTTGGGGGGCACCACACCGCACATGAACTCATGCGGTCTGCAGCTCTGTGGCCCCGCGCCAAGCACTATGGCTTCGGCACCTACACCGACGGCTGGAGCCGGTACCGCAACCTCGCGCCGATCACCGAAGAGCAACTACGCCGGCACGTCGCCGAGGATGGACTGTTCCCCGATGAGATCGCCCTGGGTATCCCCTACGTGGGCGTGGCCAATGACAGGGTGGCCGCTAGTGGGATGGATATACTCCACGCTCTAGGCCTTTCTCCTGAACGCTGGGCCGCGGAACTGGAACGCAACGAGCACGGTGTGTCCCTGCCCGCCTGGCAACCCCCGTCACCCAATTCTCCAGCCACGAGGCTCGAGCTGTGGTCCCAATTCACCCAGACCCGGCGCCGCCTGAGAATCACAGTTCAACAAATATCCTTGACGCGACCGTTGGGGATGGACCCCTCGACCGGGCGTGCACATCCCAATGCGGCAGGACACGAGTGGGAACTAGCCGTCGCCGATATGCAATCCACCCTGGCTGAATGGGAGTCCGTCAACCAGCTCATGCATAAAGCGGGCCTCAAACCAAGCACCCTGGCGGAACGCTTCAACCGCTGGAGCAACGCAGAACTCGCGGGCCACAACCGCCCGTCGGCCCAGCCGAACGCCACCGAGCCCTTCATCGGGATGGCCGCCCTCACCTTGAGGGAAAGTGAAGTTGTCTCGGTCCCCCCGATGTTCACCGTGGTGGAGGATGCACACGTAGGCAGCGGCCAAACGGACGAGCGCATGCTTCATGACGATCCTGAGGACGCAGCGCAGCGCGAAAGCGAGTTGTTGGCACAACAGATAGAGAGCGAATTCGGCATCCGCTTGGACTCGGATGCCGGCGTGGCCGCAGTAAAAGAAACGCATCCACAGGCTCCGGAGGCCGAGAAGGCCGAAGTAAAGCCGTTGCCGTGGACAGTCGGAGAATTGAAGTCCCTGTATGCGGCGATGAAGAACTACGCACCCATTCTGGGGTCGCGACGCGCCCATTCGAGTCGCGGCTCCGTCGCGCAGGAGATAACCGTCGTCGGGCATGTGAAAACTGCCTTGCACGAGAATAGGACTTATTTCGATGCGGCAGGCGAATACATACTTTCACGCAACGTCATCAACATATACAGGGCCGCCCATTCTGGTGGGGGTAGTATCGAAGCTGTCGCAACCCATGAACTTGCTCACGGCGTGCTCAGATACGCGCTTCCCGACTTCACCAAGAAGTTCTGGGAGGGAGTAGAAGGCCCATGGAATGAAAACAGCCCTGAGCATGACTTCCAGCAGTCGATCACAAGTTTCCTCCAGGGGTCACCAGAGTTCTTCAGCAAAGCACCGCGGCACGCCCATGCGATCGAAGTGCTGCAGGCGAAGTGGCTAGATGTAATAACGCAGAAACCCGCCGAGTCAGCTTTTGCTGCAGGCCGGCGCGCGGCAGCTGCACTCAAGGAGGAACTCCCCTGGTTCATCGATCAGGTCGGCACGTGGGAATCTGACCGTCCGCGCCTGCGCTTTCCAAAAGAACGGCCAATCACCGCATACGGAGCGACGAACTCTGACGAGGACCTCGCCGAAACCGCTAAATTCTATTTTGGCGATAACGCTTCCCTACGTCAGAACGCTCCGTTGCGCGCCGAGTTCTTCGACCGTCTCATCCACGGGTGGGCCCAGCGGACGGATCGGCTCGCAGCGACCGATCCGAGCGACCACAGCCGCTCTGCAGTCGGCATCCTGGACACGCAAAAGTTTGGAAGCGCACCAGCCGGCACCCAAGTGACGGAAACGCGATTTGTTCTTGTCGACGAGCCCAACGCATCCGAAGTCCCCGCCGCGACCTCGTCCACGGTCACCGGACCGCCGGCCACCACCCACAGCCAGAGCCGGCAGCCGGCGACCCGCTCGGACGACGCCTCCAGCCGTAGTTCTGCACGCACGAGCGAACAACCGGCGGCACCCCGTGCGTTCCTGGACAACCCGCGAGGTCTGACCGACAGGCCCCAGGAGGTCAGCACCACCGGCCCGACCGCGGCCCCCCAAAACGGTTCGGAGCACCTGGAGCATCCCAGTGAGCAGGCCGTGATCCACGGGGTGATGGACTCTCGGATTGGTCTGGCGTATGGCACGGGTGAAGTACGTACAGACCGCTGGCTGCCATTCGGATCCCCGAGTCGGCCGGAGGTTCCGCAGGCGTTCGAGTTCACCACGGCCGAGGACGGTACGCGCAGTGTGAGCAGGCCGCCGGCTTCCGGTGAGCGAACCGATATCGGCTATTCCTGGGCCTGGTACCGCGGAAGTTCTCCGATAAATGATGTCCTGCACCTGACCCGCCGTATCCACCTGCGCACGGACGGAGCATCGCCGGAAGAAGTGCGGCATGTCCAGGACAACCTTCGCGAGGCTCTGGACGATCACGTCAACCGGCACCAGTACCGGTTGCCGGCGTTGCAGCCCGACCAGGTGACCGGGCCTGTGCCGCCCGGTCCGGTGTTGCGGGTGAGCGTTGAGTTCGTCGACGATCCCGAGGCCGCACACAGCGTGGCGACCCTGAGGCCGGGACGTCCGCTCAAGCACGGCGACATGCGTCAGGACGTCTGGTACGTGCAATCGCATCCGGTTGCCCAGGTCCATGAGGTTGTCCACGGCCTGGGCGTGCGTGACGACCAGGCCGATCCACGGGTACTCCTCACTCCCGGCGGCCGAGCCGAGCAGGTCGTGCAGGAGGGGGAGAACAGCCTGATGGGAGTGCTCACCCGTCGGGACAGCGCACGTTTCGTCCTGACGCCGGACCACCGGCAACAGATCGCGGACGTACTCGCCCCCCATCTCCATGTCGGGCAATGGCCCGAACTTCAGGGAACGACACGCGATGCCGGCTCTCTCCCCGTCACGGACCGCGCAGCGGATCATTCCTTGGTCGATTCGGATGACGGCAGTTCAACGGAAGGTCTCGACACCGCTCCCTCCGCCACTGGACTGGAGGTCGAAGACCAGCACATCCTCGTCGGCCCGGAGTTTCCCAAGGGAACTGTGCTGGCTGAGCATCCTCTTACGACAGTGGTGATCGATCATAAGGCGTTCGGCCGAGCTTACGACGGCCGGTTGTACACAACGATGCAGGATGCGTGGAGAGCAACTCCAAAGAACTTCTCTGCGCCCGTTGCGGAGATATACAAGATCGCTGAATTCGTCGTCAAGCCCACCCGGGCCTTGCGTCAGGAAAACCGCGTCCCTTCCGAGATCGCATTGACACAACTGGAGACGTCCCGCAACGCCCTCTTGGAGACCGACAGAAGGGGAGTTCCGATATCCCTGGAAGCTCTCCTCACTTCTGCCGACGGGTGGACTGTCACTTCAGCCGGGCAGAAATTCAAGGTTGCGCCCAGCCCTTCGGGACCTGACCATCCCGCTTATACTCAGTTGACAACCGGTATTGTCTCCAGTGGCCTCACGCTCTTGCAGAAAAAGGTGGGCCAAAGGCTCATGAGCCCAGATCTCGTGACGTACTACGAGATTGCGGAACAATTCGGTCGAAAAGTCGCCATGCTTTATGTGTCTCAACTTCTCGGAGGCTTCCGCGTCAAGCCTGAAGAGATGGACCTTCTGAGGAGCATCCCTGAGATCGACGAGGTATGGGGGCATGCATGGAGCACCTTCCTTCACGTCGGCGCCAATCCAATGACCTCGCGTTTTTTCCGGGGAGGTCTGGTGAAAAGCATGCTGCCAGCAGCATCCCGGACGCCTCTGGGGGTAGCACTCAAATCGCTCAACCCGCGTGTTCAGGAGTTCTTCCGGCAGAACCATGACAACATCAGCCGGTACTTCGAAGCCGTGTTGAAGAGCACCATTGAGGAATATGAAGAGAAAAGGAAACTTCAGCCGAGTAACACCAGTGAACTGCTGCGGGAGGAAACCTGGTCGCGGCTTCCCATCGGCGACTACCTGACGTCAGCGCTCCTGGGGCAGACGTCTCGAGGGACCGAGGTCAGTCAGAGTGAGACCGTTGGGATGGAGGATTACCATGATCTCGACACCAACGGAGACCGCCTCACCCTCCCCCTGCGATTGGTGGAGCTACGAAACTTCGCCTTCGGCAACGCGTACCTTTCCCCCCGGGAGGTCCGGCGCGCCACGACCGAGGTCAACGCCATTTCGCAAGAAAGCTACGATCGGGCACTGAGATTCCCGTCCCTGACCGTGGAACAAGTGCGGGCTCTGGCGAAAAGAATCATCGAAAGTCCGGAAGCCCAAGAATTTTTGGCTATCATAGGAGCGCTTCAGAAATTCGTCCCACCGGGGCAAGGAAGCGCCTCCAAGCCTCTGGTGGACCAGTATGACGGTTTTTATCTCGGCGGGGAACTCGGATCTTTCGCCATCGGGTATCCCGTATCGCGGCCTGTACTTTTGCAGCTGAACGCGCTCGTGGAATCGGCTCATGCGGCTGCGGGCCGACTTTCCGGCAGGCCGCATGAGCAGCTGAGTCACATTGTGGAGCGAGGTCGGGCTGTCCTCGACAAAATTCAGAGGGAATCCGCTGCGCGCGCTGGTGCCGCGATACTGCCTGACCGGGACCGATCTGTAGATGCGGCACCACGTATGCCCGAAGGCTGGGAAATCCTTCCTGCGCAAGCGGAAGGCGACCTTCAGTATAGGGGTAACGACGACGAGATGGACGCGGACGAACCACTCTTCGGCGATCCGGAGGACGAGCAGTATATTCACAAGCAGGATGTCGAACAGCGCGTTGCGGATCTTGGCAATGTCATCGAACAGGATGAGACGACTGTTGAGGCGTACCGGCAGTGGACCGAGGTAGTCGCGTCGGCTGACAACGTGGACAGTGGAAAGACTGAAGTCATTGAGCCTTTTGGCGCTCATGCGCTATCAGCTACTCGGGCCGACGATAGCGTTGCGGATTTTCTCGGCGACCAGGTCGTTCTGGTGGAGGAACTGCCGCTGAACGACCGGTTCGAGGAGGCAGTGCTTCCGCAGGAGGTTCCGGAAGCCACGGTGAAGGCTGTGCCGGAACAGCCTGGCCATGCGGAGAAGTCCTCCCCTCACCGACTCGAGACAGCCACCGGAGATCTCGTCTCCGGGTCCGACCCGCTCCGGTCCCAGGATTCAGGCGAACAGGTCCAGCACGGCAGTCACCTGCGGACCGGAGACACAAGCGGACACGCCGCGCCAAGGCGGTACCAGTGGAAACCGGTCGTGCCCTTCTCCAAGGAGACCGTCGCGATAGCGACGGGCCGCCCCGGGGTGGGGCTCCCGCTAGAGGTGATCCGTTACCCGGCACGGTTCGTCGCGCAGGAGATCGCCGGCATGGACGGGGAGGTGGCGGAAACCCTCCAGGCCACGGACAGCCCGACCTTGGAAGCGGCGGTCACCACCGCGACCCGACGGGCCGCCGAGGCGATCCGGCAGAAAATCGCCCACACGCCAGGCTGGGGCATGGAGAACACCGACATCCTGGTGACCACCCCCGCCGAAGGACTCGTTGTCTGGATGACGATCGCCCAACGACTCGCCAACACCCTCGACCACAGGGTTAAAATCTCCATCGGAAGCGAGAAGGAAAAAACCATAGAAATCTGTCCGCAGTGAGACACGGCAGCTGTAGTTCCGTGTCACAACTGGTCGTGAAGTAGGTGTCGTTGCTGGTGACAGGTTCGGGCGACGGCTTGACCTCGATTCTTCCAAGGGCTGACGGCGAGGTCGTAAACGGCTGGCTGCCCGATATGTCT